>NZ_JARGEE010000608.1:0-4144 GCF_033794485.1 Streptomyces sp. MB09-02B | reverse complement strand
GACTCCTCCGGCAGCCGCTGGCGCCGCCGGCGGGGCTGCCGTACATCAGGGGGGCCGGAAGGGGGCCGACGATCGGCGCGACGGGCGGCTGCCAGTCCGTCTCGTCGCCGGTCCCGGACGCCCATGGCTGGAGTTGCCCGGTGGCCAGGCGGCGCCAGCGGCTGCCGGAGGAGTCGGTGAACTCGACGGAACAGAGCAGCGGTGAGGGCGGTGAACCGTTGGCGGAGGTCATGGGGAGATCGACGGTGAGCCGGCCGCCGGCCGGAAGGATCTCGCGGCCGTCGAGGCGTACGCCGTCGTAGTGGACGGCGACCTGGACGAGCGGCTGGTTGCTGGTGTTGACCGCTTCGAGGCGCCACCGCGCGTAGCCGTCCGCGAGCACCGAGGGGCGGCTGCCCATGGTGACGTGCAGCATCGACGACTGGATCAGCTTCTCCCGCTGGTCCGCCTCGCGTTCCCGGTCCTCGATACGTCGTTCTCGCTCGGCCAGCCGGCCGGCCTGACGGACGTTGTGACGGTGCCCGGCGATACTCACGACGAGCGCCGAAGCCCCCACCACGGCCCCGAGAACCGCGATCACCACCTCGATCATCCCCGTACTCTGACCTGCCGACGGCCGACCGGTCCAGCCCGTGCCGCGACGCCGAGGGTGGCACTCCGCGGGAGCGCTCGCAGGGGTGTCCCGCCCGTGCGCCGCCCGACCCGTAAGGTGGCAGGCGTGTCGTACGTAGGCCCGGACTTCGATCCGCCCCAGCCCCGCCGTTCCGCCCTTCGCCGTCCGCTGACCGTGGCGGTGGCCGCGGTCGTCGTGGGAGCGGTGGCCGGATGGGGGGTCTGGCAGGTCACCGGGGGCCCCGGAGGCGGGGACGGCGGATCGGACAGCGCGAAGGTGCCGCAGACGCGGTCGGCGACCACGCCCCCGGCGAGCGGGAAGCCCGGCGCGTCCGCCGACGCGCACAACGGCGAAGGCGGCGGCGAGGACGGCGAGAAGGCGGGCCCCTCGGGCGGGGCCTCCGCGCCCGCCGCGACCGGGCCCCTGAAGGGCAAGGTCGTCGTCATCGACCCGGGTCACAACCCCGGCAACTTCCAGCACACCACCGAGATCAACCGCAAGGTGAACATCGGGACGCACGCGAAGGAGTGCGACACGACGGGGACGACCACCAACGACGGTTACCTGGAAGCCGAGTTCACTCTGGACGTCTCCCGTCGGCTGCGCACGCTCCTCCAACAGCAGGGCGCCACGGTGAAGTTCACGCAGGACGACGACCGGGACTGGGGTCCGTGCATCGACGAGCGGGCACGCATCGGCAACGAGGCGAAGGCGGACGCGGTGGTGTCGATCCACGCGGACGGTTCCGGGTCCGGCAACCGCGGCTTCCACGTCATCCTGCCGGGCTCGGTGAACGAGGGCGCCGCGGACACCCGGCCCATCGTCGCCCCCTCCCGTGACCTCGGCGAGCGCATCGCCGGCTACTTCGTCCGCGCCACCGGCAGCGCCCCCTCCAACTACGTCGGCGACGGCACCGGCCTCGTCACCCGCACCGACCTCGGCGGCCTCAACCTCTCCACGGTCCCGAAGGTGTTCATCGAGTGCGGCAACATGCGCGACAGCAAGGACGCCTCCCTGCTCACCAGCGGCGCCTGGCGGCAGAAGGCGGCCCGCGGAATCTCGGACGGCATCACGAGCTTCCTGAAGAATTGAACAACTTTCCCTTTCGGGGAAACGGATCGGGCTGCGGACGCTAAGGGAAGTGCCACGGAATGACGTGCGCGCGGTCTCAATCTGTCAACGGTTCCCTCCGAGTTCGTCGGGCGCGCGGGGTTACGCGATATCCATGACGGGGCGCCGCTGACCAGCGGTGCCTGGGCGGACAGGAAGCGCGCAGGGGAACCTCTGAGGGAATCGTGGGTTTTCTGCGCGGGTAGGGGGCGGGTAGTGATCACCGCGGTGAACCCGGCGGACACCCACGTCGGTCGGACGATAAGGTCGTCCCTACGATGAGGGGCCACCCCCGCGCTTCCCACCACGGCCTGACGGCGACATGGTGACGGCGACGCCTCCACCGATGACGAGACGACTGACGAAGGACCTGAAGTGAATATCCGCTCCCTCACCAGAGGCGACGGCGTCGTGATCGGAGCAGCGGTATTGCTGTTCATCGCGTCGTTCCTCGACACGTTCGACGGCTCCGGCGACGACATCCCCAATGCCTGGGACAACCTCGGCTTGGTGATGAGCATGTACGTCGGCGGCATCATCGGGGCGGTGCTGATCGTCATCGCCCGTGCGCTGCCGCAGCCGCCCAAGGTCGTCGGTCTCGACCTGGGCCAGCTCGGGGTGGCTCTGACGATCTTCGCCGCGTGGACCTCGTTCTGGTCGATCATCGACCCGCTGGGCGCGATGGAGGAGTTCTTCGGCGGCCTCGGGGGCTCGGAGCCGGAGTCCGGCGCCGGTCTCATCCTCGGTCTCATCGCCGCCCTGCTCCTGGCCGCCGCCGCCATCGCCACCCCCCTCGTCCCCGCTCTCAAGGCCGCTCTCGTCGGTGCTCCGCGGCCGGCCGCGCCGCAGCCGTACGGGGGTCAGCCTCCCGGTGGTTACGGGTACCCGGGTGCCGGGGCCCCGGGTCCGTTCGGTGCGGGTCAGCCGCAGCCCGGGCAGCCGGGTCAGCCGGGTCCGGGGGCGCCGTTCGGTGGCGCTCCCCAGCAGCAGGCTGCGGCGCCGCAGCCGCCGGCCGGTGACTTCTCGCCGTTCTGGTTCGCGGTGCCGGTGGCCCGTCCGCTGTTCGCGGAGGACGGCTCGCAGTCCACGATCGCCGAACTGGCGCCGGGCACCTGGTACCTGGCGGTGGAGCAGCGTGGCGCCAACCTGGTCGCCCAGACGCAGGACGGCCGTCGCGGCGTCCTCCAGGACACCAGCGGCATCCAGCGCGGCTGACCCCGACGCGATCCCCTCGCCGTACGACGGCCCCTCGCTCTTCCGGGCGGGGGGCCGTTGCCGTACAGTCGCCTCCCGCTCCGTACAGCTGACGGACCGTCAGGAGGCAGGCGTATGCGGCTCGGTCTGGCACTCGGTTACTGGGGACGCGGCCCTTCGGCGGACCATGTCCCGCTCGTCCAGGAGGCGGAGCGGCTCGGGTACGACTCGGTGTGGACCGCCGAGTCGTGGGGCTCGGACGCCTTCACGCCGCTCACCTGGATCGCGGCGCGGACGTCGAGGATCAAGCTGGGCACGGCGGTCGCGCAGATGGCCGCCCGGTCGCCGACCACCACCGCGATGCACGCCCTGACCCTGGACCACCTCTCCGGCGGCCGGGCCATGCTCGGGCTCGGGCTCTCCGGGCCGCAGGTCGTCGAGGGCTGGTACGGGCGGCCGTTCCCGAAATCGCCGCTGACCGCGACGAGGGAGTACGTCGACGTCATTCGTCAAGTCCTCAGGCGCGAGGGACCTGTTGAGGTGGACGGGCGTTATCACCCCCTCCCCTACGACGGGCCGGACGGCACCGGCATCGGCAAGGCGCTGAAACCCATCACCCACCCGCTCCGGGCCGATCTCCCCGTCCTGCTCGGCGCGGAGGGGCCGAAGAACATCGCGCAGACGACCCGGATCGCGGACGGCTGGCTGCCGTTGTACTGGTCGCCGTCGCGGACCGATGTCTACGAGGCCTCCCTGACCGACGTGCCCGAGGGCTTCCTCATCGCGCCCATGGCACGGGCGAGGGTCTGCGACGACGTCGCCGAGGGACTGTTGCCCGTGAAGGCCATGCTCGGTTTCTACATCGGCGGGATGGGGCACGCCCGGCGCAACTTCCACGCCGACCTGATGGCCCGCATGGGGTACGAGGAGGAGGCCCGGCGCATCCAGCGGCTCTTCCTCGACGGGCGGCGCGAGGAGGCCGTGCTCGCTGTGCCGGATTCCTTCGCGGACGAGATCTCGCTGGTCGGCCCGCGCGAACGGATCGCGGAACGGCTGGAGTCGTGGCGCAAGGGGCCGGTGACGGACCTGCTGGTGCTGGCGCCCGACCCGCATACGTTGCGGGTGCTGGCGGAGCTCAACTCCTAGGCGACGAGAAGGCGTTCGAGGAGCCTCGAAGGGGCGTCACGAGGGGCGTCACGAGGGGGCGTCGAGGGGGCTCGTGGAGGT
>NZ_JARGEE010000607.1:0-4187 GCF_033794485.1 Streptomyces sp. MB09-02B | reverse complement strand
CCACCCCTCCCCGCACGTCCCAGCCGAAGGGAAACAGCCTTGCGCTCGCCCGCTCTGACCACGTCGTCCGACGGTTTCCTCCTCGACGGTGAACCGTTCCGGATCATCTCCGGCGCGATGCACTACTTCCGCATCCACCCCGACCTGTGGGCCGACCGGCTGCGCAAGGCCCGGCTGATGGGCCTCAACACCGTGGAGACGTACGTCCCCTGGAACCTCCACCAGCCCGACCCCGACAGCGACCTCGTCCTCGACGGACTGCTGGACCTGCCCCGCTACCTGCGCCTCGCCCGAGCCGAGGGACTGCACGTCCTGCTGCGCCCCGGCCCGTACATCTGCGCCGAGTGGGACGGCGGCGGTCTGCCCTCCTGGCTCACCTCGGACCCCGACATCCGGCTGCGCTCCAGCGACCCCCGCTTCACCGACGCCCTCGACCGCTACTTCGACATCCTGCTGCCCCCGCTGCTGCCGTACATGGCCGCGAGCGGCGGCCCGGTCATCGCCGTCCAGGTCGAGAACGAGTACGGGGCGTACGGCGACGACACCGCGTACCTCAAGCACGTGCACCAGGCGTTCCGGTCGCGCGGTGTCGAGGAGTTGCTCTTCACGTGCGACCAGGCCGGTTCCGCGCACCACCTGGCCGCCGGCAGCCTGCCCGGTGTCCTGTCCACCGCCACCTTCGGCGGCAGGATCGACGAGAACCTGAAGGCACTGCGGGCCCACATGCCCGAAGGGCCCCTGATGTGCTCGGAGTTCTGGATCGGCTGGTTCGACCACTGGGGCGAGGAGCACCACGTGCGGGACGCGGAGAGCGCCGCCGCCGACCTCGACAAGCTGCTGGCCGCCGGGGCCTCCGTCAACATCTACATGTTCCACGGCGGCACCAACTTCGGCTTCACCAACGGCGCCAACCACGACCAGTGCTACGCCCCGATCGTCACCTCCTACGACTACGACGCCGCCCTCACCGAGTCCGGCGACCCGGGCCCCAAGTACCACGCCTTCCGCGAGGTGATCGCCCGCCACGCCCCGGTCCCCGACGAGCCGGTCCCGGCGCCCGCGCCCAGACTCTCCGGCATCACCGTGGAGCTGGACCGCCGGGCCCCGCTGCTGCCGTACGCGACCGGCCTCGACACCTCACTGGCCCGCAGCGAACACCCGCTCACCATGGAGGAGTTCGGCCAGCGCTCCGGCTACGCCCTGTACCGCACCACCCTCCCCGAGGCGGGTGACGGTCTGCTGCACTTCAGCGGCGGGGTCGGCGACCGCGCCCAGGTCTTCGTGGACGGCGCCCCCGTCGGCGTGCTGGAACGCGAACGCCACGACGAGACGCTGCCGCTGCGCGTGCCGCGCCCCGGCGCCACGCTCGACGTGCTGGTCGAGAACATGGGCGGCGTGAACTACGGCCCGCGCATCGGCGCCGCCAAGGGCCTTCTCGGCCCGGTCACCTTCAACGGCACCGCCCTGCTCGGCTGGGACACCCACCGCCTCCCGCTGGCCGACCTGTCCACGGTCCCCTTCGCCCCGGCGCCCGCCGACGCGGCCCCCGTCACCGTCCCGGCCTTCCACCACGGCACCTTCGACGTCGACACCCCCGCCGACACCTTCCTGTCGCTGCCCGGCTGGACCAAGGGCCAGGCCTGGATCAACGGCTTCCACCTCGGCCGCTACTGGAACCGTGGCCCCCAGCGCACCCTGTACGTCCCCGGCCCCGTCCTGCGCCCCGGCGCCAACGATCTGGTGCTGCTGGAGCTCAACGCCACGACCAGTTCGCGCGTGGAGTTCACGGACACGCCCGACCTGGGCCCGGTGAAGCCCTGATGACGCGGCCGCACCGCGTGCGCCTCCGCAGGCCCGGCGAGCCTCCCCGGCGAGGTCACCTGCCGTTCGCCGACGCCCCCGGCGTGCCCGACCCCATCGAGGTCGGCAGTCGTCTGCTCACGCGGGGCGGCCGCCCCTGGTTCCCCGTCTCCGGGGAGTTCCACTACTCCCGCTACCCGGCGGGGGAGTGGGAGGAGGAACTGCTGAAGATGAAGGCGGGCGGGGTGACGGTCGTCGCCGCGTACGTCATCTGGATCCACCACGAGGAGACCGAGGGCCGCGTCCGCTTCGACGGCGACCGCGACCTGCGCCGCTTCGCCGAACTCTGCGCCCGGCACGGCCTGGACTTCATCCCCCGCATCGGGCCCTGGGTGCACGCCGAGGTCCGGGGCGGAGGCCTGCCCGACTGGGTCCTGGCCCGCACGGACGCCCCGCGCACCGACGATCCCGCCTACCTCGTCCCCGTACGCGCCTGGTACGCGGCGATCGCCGAGCAGCTGCGGGGCCTGGGCCGGGCCGACGGCGGCCCGATCGTCGCGATCCAGATCGAGAACGAGCTGTACGACCAGCCGGACCATCTGCTCACCCTGAAACGCACGGCCCAGGAGGCCGGCCTGTCGGCACCCCTGTGGACGTCGACCGCCTGGGGCGGGGTGCGACTGCCGCCGGACGAACTCATCCCCCTCTACGGCGGCTATCCCGAGGCCTTCTGGACCGAGGCGGACGGCGGCTGGCCCGACACCTGCCGCAAGCACTTCTTCTTCACCCACCAGCGGGACGACGAGGGCATCGGCGCGGACCTCCGTCCGACGACGGTGCGGGGCGGTGACCCGGAGGAGCTGTCGGACCGATTCCCCTGGGCCACCTGCGAGTTGGGCGGGGGCATGGCGGCGGCGTACCACCGTCGGCCGCGCGTCGAGGCCGCCGACGTCGGCGCCCTCGGCCTCACCAAGATCGGCTGCGGTTCGGTCTGGCAGGGTTACTACATGTTCCACGGCGGCACCAACCCGCCGGGCGACCTCACCCCCCTCCAGGAATCCCACGCCACCGGCTACCCCAACGACCTTCCCCGCCTCAGCTACGACTTCCAGGCCCCCCTCGGCGAGTACGGCCAGTACCGTCCCTCCTACGACGAACTCCGGCTGCAGCACCTGATGTTGGCCGACTTCGGCGAGCTGATCGCCCCGATGGAGTCCGTGCTGCCCGAGTCGCTGCCCACGGACCAGGGCGACCGGGAGACTCTGCGCTGGGCGGTCCGCGCCGACGACCGCTCGGGCTTCCTCTTCGTCAACAACCACCAGCCGCAGGAGCCGCTGCCGGACCGTCCAGACACGACGTTCGAGGTGGAGTTCCCCGGGGGCGGCCTGACGCTGACCTTGCCGAGCGCCCCCGTCACCGTCCCCCAAGGGGCCTATTTCTGCTGGCCGTTGCGGCTGGACGTCGTCGGGCTGCGGCTCGACTGGGCCACCGCGCAACCCGTCTGCACGGTCGACGACAGCCGCGGCCGTACGATCCTGGTCCTGGCCGCGACCGACGGCATCGCCCCCGAACTCGCCCTGGACCTGCGCACCGTGACGACCGTGTCCGCGCCCTCGGACGCCGAGGTCACGACCGTGGGCGGCCGTGCCCTGGTGACGGCGCTGCGGCCCGGCACGGACGCCCTGGTCGAGGTCGACACCGCCGACGGGCGCCGCGTCGGCCTGCTGGTCCTGGACGCGGCGACGGCCCGCACCGCCTACCGGGGGCCCGCCTGGGGTGCCGAGCGGCTGATCCTCTCGGCCGACGGCGGGGTGGTCTTCGACGCCCACGCGGACGAGGTACGCCTCCACAGCGCGGCCGGGGAACCGTCGTTCGCCGTCCTGCCCGCGCCGGAGCGGGCTCCGGTGGTGACCGGCGCGGCGGTGAAGGGGGCGGTGGACGGGGTGTTCGTCCGCTACACGGTGGTCGCGGAGGAGGGGCGACCGGGAGGCGACGTGCTGCCGGTCGCCCTGGTCCGGCCCGCGGGTGAGGAGCCCCCGGTCACCACGGGCGTCCTGGGCCGCGCGAGCGTACCGGCCGACGGGTACTTCGACTCGGCGGCCGCGGAGTACCGCGTCGCGCTGCCGGCCGATCCGCCGCCCGGCACCCTGCTGCGGTTGCACTGGACCGGGGACGTGGCCCGCGCCCATGTGGGGGAGCGTCTGGTCGCCGATCAGTTCTACTCGGGGCGGGTGTGGGAGATCGGGCTCGACCGGTTGCCGGTGGGGGAGCTGAGGGTGCGGGTGTTGCCGCTCGCGGCGGGGGCGCCGGTGCACGTGCCGGGCTGGGCAGGTGATTCGGCCATCCCGGCGGAGATTGCGCGAGCGGAGTGCGCCACCGTCCGCACG
>NZ_JARGEE010000606.1:0-4198 GCF_033794485.1 Streptomyces sp. MB09-02B | reverse complement strand
CCCGGGGGCTGTCCCCTAACTCCCCCGTGGGGTCGACCAGTAGGGTCGAGGCGTGAGTAGTGAAGAGATCACGTTGGCCGCGGGTGACGCGGAGGTCGTGCTGGCGCCGGGGAACGGTGGCCGGGTCGCGGGGCTGCGCGTCGGTGGGGTCGAACTGCTGCGGCAGGGCGAGCGGTTCGGCTGCTTCCCGATGGTGCCGTGGTGCGGCCGCGTCCGCGACGGCCGCTTCCGCAGCGGCGGCAGCGTCCAGCAGATGCCCCTCAACGCCCCGCCCCACGCCATCCACGGCACCACCCGCGAGGGAGCCTGGCGCGTCGCCCGCCACGGCGCCGACGAGGCCGTCCTCACGTACGACCTGGTCGAGCCCTGGCCCTACCCCGGCCGCGTCACCCAGGTGTTCACGCTCACCCCGGACGCCCTCACCCTCGCCATGTCCGTGGAGGCGCACGACTCCTCCTTCCCGGCACAGGTCGGCTGGCACCCCTGGTTCAACCGGACCCTGGCGGACGGCGGCGAGGACGTGCGGATCGACTTCCGGCCCACCTGGCAGGAGGAGCGCGGCGCGGACCACCTGCCCACCGGCAACCGCGTCGATCCCCGGCCCGGCCCCTGGGACGACTGCTTCGGGATGCCCGACGGCGTCGACGTCACCCTCACCTGGCCGGACCGGCTGGAGCTGAAGGTGGCCTCGCGCGAGGAGTGGGTCGTGGTCTACGACGAGCAGGCGGAGGCCGTGTGCGTCGAACCGCAGACCGGCCCGCCCAACGGCCTCAACACCCACCCCCGTCTGGTCACCCCCATCGATCCGCTGGAGGCGTCCACGACCTGGACCTGGCGTCGCCTGTAGGCGGACACGCCGGTAAGCGGACATAAGGGCCCCCTTAAGCTGACTGCCATGACTGACGTGGACGTACGTGGATCCCTGCTGCAGCAGATCAAGGACAAGGCCGTGGTGCACGGCAAGGTGACCCTGTCGTCGGGTCTGGAGGCGGACTACTACATCGACCTGCGCCGCGTCACCCTCGACGGCGAGGCCGCCCCGCTGGTCGGACAGGTGCTCCTCGATCTGACCGCCGACCTCGACTTCGACGCGGTGGGCGGTCTGACGATGGGCGCCGACCCGGTCGCCGGCGCGATGCTGCACGCGGCCGCCGCGCGCGGCCGCAGGCTGGACGCGTTCGTCGTGCGCAAGGCGGCCAAGGCGCACGGGATGCAGCGCCGGGTGGAGGGGCCGGACATCAGCGGCCGCCGGGTCCTCGTCGTCGAGGACACCTCCACCACCGGCGGCTCCCCGCTCACCGCCGTCGAGGCCGTCCGCGAGGCCGGCGCCGAGGTCGTCGCCGTCGCCACCATCGTCGACCGCGCCACCGGCGCCGCCGAGAAGATCGAGGCGGGCGCCGGCGTCCCGTACCGGTTCGCGTTCTCGAAGGACGAGTTGGGCCTCGACTGAGGTCCCGGCCGACGTTCGTACGACTGTCGGCACGGTCGAGGACACCAAGGTCAGCGGTTACCGACCAGTTCCGGACACCCTGGCCGGAGCATCGGGTCCCGTCTGGAAGGATGGGGCCGACGATGATGTCGCAACCCTAGGTCAGGGACCGTAAGCACAACGCCACCCGCACATACAAGGAGCGGACCATGCCCATCGCAACCCCCGAGGTCTACAACGAGATGCTCGACCGGGCGAAGGCAGGCAAGTTCGCCTACCCGGCCATCAACGTGACCTCGACCCAGACGCTGCACGCCGCGCTGCGGGGCTTCGCGGAGGCGGAGAGCGACGGCATCATCCAGATGTCGACCGGCGGTGCCGAGTTCCTGGGCGGTCAGTACAGCAAGGACATGGTGACGGGTTCCGTCGCCCTCGCGGAGTTCGCGCACATCGTGGCCGAGAAGTACCCCGTCACGGTCGCCCTGCACACCGACCACTGCCCGAAGGACAAGCTCGACGGCTACGTACGTCCGCTGCTGGCCGTGTCGGAGGAGCGCGTCAAGGCCGGCCGCAACCCGCTGTTCCAGTCCCACATGTGGGACGGCTCGGCGGAGACCCTCGCCGACAACCTCTCCATCGCCCAGGAACTCCTCGCCCGCGCCGCCGCCGCGAAGATCATCCTGGAGGTCGAGATCACCCCGACCGGTGGCGAGGAGGACGGCGTCTCCCACGAGATCAACGACTCCCTCTACACGACGGTCGACGACGCGATCCGCACCGTCGAGGCGCTCGGCCTCGGCGAGAAGGGCCGCTACCTGCTGGCCGCGTCCTTCGGCAACGTCCACGGCGTCTACAAGCCGGGCAACGTCGTGCTCCGCCCCGACCTCCTCAAGGAGCTGAACGAGGGCGTGGCCTCCCGCTTCGGCAAGGAGTCCCCGTTCGACTTCGTCTTCCACGGCGGCTCGGGCTCGACGGAGGAAGAGATCCGCACGGCCCTGGAGAACGGCGTCGTCAAGATGAACATCGACACCGACACCCAGTACGCCTTCACGCGTCCGGTGGCGGCCCACATGTTCCAGAACTACGACCGTGTCCTGAAGGTCGACGGCGAGGTCGGCGACAAGAAGACCTACGACCCCCGCACCTGGGGCAAGCTCGCCGAGGCGAGCATGGCCGCGCGTGTCGTCGAGGCCACGCAGAACCTGCGTTCGGCGGGCCAGAAGATCAAGTAAGCCCAGCCCGTACGTCCCGTCGCGTGCGACGAGCCCGGTGCCACGGCACCGGGCTCGCTGTATACCTGGACCCATGCCCGACATCCGGCTCGCCTCGCCCCAGGGCAAGTGGATCCTGTTCACCACGATCCTCGGCTCCAGCATGGCGCTGCTGGACTCCACGGTCGTCAACGTCGCCCTGCCCCGGATGGGCGACGACCTGGACGCGGACCTCGCGGCCCTCCAGTGGACCGTCAACGCGTACATGCTCACCCTCGCCGGTCTGATCCTGCTGGGCGGCGCGCTCGGTGACCGCTTCGGCCGGCGCAAGGTGTTCGTGATCGGCGTGGTGTGGTTCGCCGTGGCGTCCCTGCTGTGCGGTCTCGCGCCGAACGTCGGCGTCCTGATCGCGGCCCGCGCGCTGCAGGGCGTGGGCGGGGCGCTGCTCACCCCGGGTTCGCTCGCGCTCATCCAGGCCTCGTTCCACCCCGACGACCGGGCGCGGGCCGTCGGCCTGTGGTCCGGCTTCGGCGGCATCGGCGCGGCCGTCGGCCCGTTCCTGGGCGGCTGGCTGGTGGACGGCCCCGGCTGGCGCTGGGTCTTCCTGCTGAACGTCCCCCTCGCGCTCGTCTGCGTGCCCGTGGCCACCCGGCACGTGCCCGAGTCGGGGGACGGCCGGGCCCACGAGAACCGCTTCGACGTGCTCGGCGCGTTCCTCGGCGCGTCGTCGCTGGCGCTGGTGACGTACGCCCTGATCGAGGCGGCGGAGGGCTCGCTCGCGGTGACCGTCTCGGCCGTCGCCGGTGTCGCGGCGGGCGTGGCCTTCGTGTACGTCGAACGCGCCCGGCCCGACCCGATGATGCCGCCGGAGATCTTCGCCTCCCGCCAGTTCACGACGGTCAACCTGGTCACCCTGTGCGTGTACGCGGCCTTCGGCGGGTTCTTCTTCCTCGCCGCGCTCCAGCTCCAGGTGGTGTCGGGCTACTCGGCCCTGGGCGCGGGCACGGCCCTGCTCCCCATCACGGTCCTGATGCTCCTGCTCTCGTCCCGCGCGGGCGCGCTCGGCGAGCGGATCGGCCCCCGGATCCCCCTCACCGTCGGCCCGCTGCTGTGCGCGGCGGGCATGCTGCTGGCCCTGCGGGTGGGCCCGGACGCGTCGTACGTCCTCGACGTCCTGCCCGCGCTGCTCGTGCTCGGCCTCGGCATGGTCACCCTGGTCGCGCCCCTGACCGCGACGGTCCTGGCCTCCGTGGACACCGAGCACGCGGGCCTGGCGAGCGGCATCAACAACGCGGCGGCGCGTGCGGCCGGCCTGGTCGCCGTGGCGGCGTTGCCGCTGATCGCGGGGATGGGGCCGGAGTCGTACCGGTCGGCGAGCCAGTTCGACGACGCGTTCGGCACGGCGATGATCGTCTGCGCCGCGACGCTGGTGGTGGGCGCGGTGCTGTCGTACACGACGGTCCGGCGCCCGCAGCCGGACTGCCGCCATCCGGAGTGCCGGACCCACTGCGGGGTGGTGTCGCCGCCACTGGAGGCGGGAGAGAGGGGAGCGGGGGAG
>NZ_JARGEE010000605.1:0-4200 GCF_033794485.1 Streptomyces sp. MB09-02B | reverse complement strand
CGGGCAGGGGGAGCGGGGCCCAGACGTCCGGCCCGAACTCGGCCGGCACCCCTCGGCCCGTGGCCCGGCAGGCCCCCATCCGGTCGGGGAGGAACCGCAGCACCCTGGTGTACGGCTGCGCGTCGGGCCCCCGGAGCAGCACCTCGGACAGGAGGCGGGTGGCCCACCAGGGGGGGTCGTCGGGGGCCGGGGCCCCCGACGACCCCACCTGGTGGGCCACCCGTCTCCTGTCCGAGGTGCTGCTCCGGGTGCCCGACGCGACGCCGTACACCAGGGTGCTGCGGTTCCTCACCGAGCGGATCGGTGCCTGGCGGGCCCAGGGCCGAGGTGTGCCGGCCGAGTTCGGGCCGGACTTCTGGGCCGCGCTGCCCCTGCCCGGGGCGGAACGGTTCGACCTGCTGCGACGCCTGGTCGTCGCCGACCCGGCCACCGGCGAGGGACCTCGCTATCTGGACGCGGTCTCCCGGCTGCTGGCGGCCGACCCCGCCGCCGTACAACCGCTCCTCACCCGCTGGTTCCCGGACGACACCCCGCTGGTCGCGACCCCGGACGCCACCGTGGCGACGGCCGCGCAGGCGCTGCTGCACACCCATCGCCGGTGCGCCCTGGACGACCTGACCGAGGCCCTCGTCGACAGCGCGCACCGGCGGGGCGACGAACTCCTCGCCGTACTGTCCGAGGAGGAGCCCTCGGCGGTGTGCCGGGCCGTCGACCGGTGGGCGCACGACGAGCGTCCGGCCCGGCGCGTCGCGGGGCTCGCGTACGGGCTGCGGACCGCTCCCCACGTGCGCACGGACGCCGACCGTGAGCTCCTGCGCTACGCGGCACTCACCCTGCTGGGCCGCCCCGCCGACGTCACCCTGCACAGCGGCGCGCTCGCCCTGCTCGTACGGGATCCGCGGACCAGGTCGCGGTATCTGCCGCAGGCGCTGGAACGCTTCGCCGACGGTGACCCGCAGGTGCCCGCGAGCGCCGTGGTCACCGCTCTGGCCACCGACCCGGACCCGGTCCTTGAGGCCTTCCGCGCGCGGCTGCGCGTACCGGGTGCCGAGGGTTCGGACGGGGAGGCCCTGCGCACGCTCGCCGAGGTCACCACGCCCGGCCTCGCGCGCCGCGTCACCACCCTCGTACGGGAGGTCGTCGCCCTGCGCCCCGAGCTGGCCGGGCACGTCGCCGGGTACGTCGACCGCAGACTGGAACACGGCCCGGGCACCCGCGCCGTACTGTTCCCACTGGTCAGCGGCCTTATCGTCGACGGCCCCGTCCAGGTGCGCGCGGCTCTCGCGGCGGTCTTCGCCGAGCCGGGGACCCCGGCCTCCGGCCCCCTGCGGCGCGAACTGCTCGACCTGCTGATGGCGACCGAGCGGGACCCGTCCGTTCTGGACGCCCTGCTGCGGGCGGTCGTCGCGGGCACGACGGGTAGGTCGGGTCCGAGCGAGGGTGAGGGCGCGGGCGGGGGCAGGGGCGCGGCCGTCCGGGTGCTGGTCCACCGGATCGGCCTGCTCCTCGTCCGTACGCCCGAAGGAGCCACCCGTTTCGACTGGGCGCTCGTCGACCTGGCCCGCCACGTGCCCGGATTCGCGGAACGGGTGGCCGGCTGGCTCAGCGGCACGCCCCAGGAGTGGGCGGCGGTGGTCGGTCCCAGCACTCGTCGGATGATCGAGAACCTGGCGGGGCTGCCGGGCGTGCGGGTGCCCGCGTGAGGCGGGGCGCGCCCGTCTGGTCGAGGGCTGGGAGCCGTGCTCCGGGTCACAGCCCGGATGCCGATGCGGGCGGAGAGCATCCGGCATGGCACCCTTAGACCTGCGCAAGGGTTAAGCGTCAATACGGACACGGGTTCGACGAGGAGCGGTCACAGTGCAGCGCTGGCGTGGCTTGGAGGACATCCCCGAGGACTGGGGGCGCAGCGTCGTCACCATCGGTTCCTACGACGGGGTGCACCGCGGGCACCAGCTCATCCTCCGGCACGCCGTGGAACGCGCGCGTGAGCTGGGCGTTCCCTCCGTCGCCGTCACCTTCGACCCGCACCCCAGCGAGGTCGTACGCCCCGGTACGCACCCCCCGCTGCTCGCCCCGCACCACCGCCGTGCCGAGCTGATGGCCGAGCTGGGCGTGGACGCGGTGCTGATCCTGCCCTTCACCACCGAGTTCTCGCGGCTGTCCCCGGCCGACTTCGTCGTCAAGGTGCTGGTCGACAAGCTGCACGCCAAGGCCGTCGTCGAGGGCCCCAACTTCCGCTTCGGCCACAAGGCCGCCGGAGACGTGGCGTTCCTGGCCGAGCAGGGCAAGACGTACGACTTCGACGTCGAGATGGTCGACCTGTTCGTCACCGGCGAGGCGGGCGGCGGTCAGCCGTTCTCCTCGACCCTGACCCGGCGGCTGGTCGGCGAGGGCGATGTCGAGGGCGCGCGCGAGATCCTCGGCCGCCCCCACCGCGTCGAGGGCGTCGTCGTACGCGGCGCCCAGCGCGGCCGCGAACTGGGCTTCCCGACGGCCAACGTCGAGACCCTCCCGCACACCGCGATCCCCGCCGACGGCGTCTACGCCGGCTGGCTGCACGTCGCCGGCGAGGCCATGCCCGCCGCTATCTCCGTCGGCACCAACCCGCAGTTCGACGGCACCGAACGTACGGTCGAGGCGTACGCCATCGACCGCGTCGGCCTCGACCTCTACGGCCTCCACGTCGCCGTCGACTTCCTCGCCTTCGTGCGCGGCCAGGCGAAGTTCGACTCGCTGGACGCGCTCCTCGTGGCGATGGGCGAGGACGTGAAGAGGTGCCGGGAGCTGATCGGCGCGTACGAGGGCGACGAGGCGAAGTAACCCCGAGACCTGGATGGACCGAGGCCCGTACCGTTCACGGTTCGTGAACGGTACGGGCCTCGGTCGCGCCACCGGCACTGCCGGGCTACTGCTGTGGCGGTCCCGGCGGGTGGGGCTGACCCTGCTGCGGCGGATACGGCTGCCCGGGGGCGGGCTGGCCGGGGTGGCCGTAGGGCTGCGGGGCCTGGCCGGGAGCCGGCTGGCCCGGATAGGGCTGACCCGGGTACGGCTGCTGCCCCTGTTGTGGATGCTGCGGGTACTGCGGCGCGTACGGCTGCTGACCGGCCGTCTGCTGACCGGGCGTCTGCTGACCCGGCATCGGCGGGGCGACGACCGGGGGCGGGTTGCCGTCCGACGTCCACAGACCGTGCGACTGCTGGTGACGGGCGATGTCCTCGGCGACCATTGCGGCGAGCGTGAAGTACGCCTCCCGCACCTTCGGCCGCATCATGTCGAGATCCAACTCGGCGCCCGCGGAGAGGTGTTCGTCGAAGGGCACGACGACGACCCCCCGGCAGCGCGTCTCGAAGTGGGAGACGATGTCCTCCACCTTGATCATCTTGCCGGTCTCGCGCACGCCCGAGATGACCGTGAGGGAACGGGCGACCAGATCCTGGTACCCGTGGGCGGAGAGCCAGTCCAGCGTCGTACTGGCGCTGCTCGCACCGTCCACGGACGGCGTCGAGATGATGATCAGCTGGTCGGCGAGATCGAGCACCCCGCGCATCGCGCTGTAGAGCAGACCGGTGCCCGAGTCGGTGAGGATGATCGGGTACTGCTTGCCGAGGATGTCGATCGCACGCCGGTAGTCCTCGTCGTTGAACGTCGTGGAGACGGCGGGGTCCACGTCGTTGGCGATGATCTCCAGACCGGAGGCCGCCTGCGAGGTGAACCGCCGGATGTCCATGTACGAGTTGAGGTACGGGATCGCCTGCACGAGGTCACGGATGGTGGCCCCGGTCTCGCGCCGGACACGACGGCCGAGCGTGCCGGCGTCCGGGTTGGCGTCGATCGCGAGGATCTTGTCCTGCCGCTCGGTGGCGAGGGTCGAACCGAGGGCCGTGGTGGTCGTCGTCTTGCCCACGCCGCCCTTGAGGCTGATGACCGCGATGCGGTAGCAGGACAGCACCGGAGTCCTGATCAGTTCCAGCTTCCGCTGCCGCTCGGCCTCCTCCTTCTTGCCGCCCAGCTTGAACAGCCCGCCGCCCGAGGCCGGACGGCTGCTCTTCTGCTTCTGCTTCTTGCTGTTGAGCAGTCGGTCCGACGACAGTTCCACCGCGGCCGTGTAACCGAGCGGTGCCACACCCGGGTTGGTCGGCTGGCGCTGATCATGCTGCACGGCCTGGGGCCAGGCGGCGCCGGTGCGGGGGTCGACGGGGG
>NZ_JARGEE010000604.1:0-4204 GCF_033794485.1 Streptomyces sp. MB09-02B | reverse complement strand
GCCCCGTTGCGCGGTGTGGTCGCCCTCGCCCCGATCGCCGACCTCGCCGTGGCCGAGAAGCTCGACGTATGCGGCGGCGCGACCACGCAACTCCTCGGCGGCCAGGAGAAGTTCACGGACCGCCGCCCCTACGCCGACCCGGCGCTCCTCCTCCCCACCGGCATCGCCACCACCCTCGTACAGGGCCGCTCCGACATCGTCGTCCCCCAGGCCGTCGCCGAGGCGTACGCCGACGCCGCGGCCAAGGCGGGCGAGGTCGTCGGCCTGACCCTGCTGGAGGACGTGGGCCACTTCCCCCTCATCGACCCGGCGGCGGACGCCTGCGCGGTGGTGGTGGAGGAGATCGCGCAGCTGGCCTGGTGAGAGCCGCCCCGACGGGTCCGGCGGGGCCCCGTACCCGCCCGTAGTACCTGAGACGGACCCGGACAGACCCTCCTCACTGGTGACGACGGCGCACCCGCCCTCCGCCTACCGTTTCCCACGTGACCGAGACGACCCAGACGCAGACGATGCCCTCGCGCGGCGGGGGCAGGCAGAGCAGCCCGGAGTTCCGGGTGGCGATGGACGCGTGGCAGAGGCTGCGACAGGACCTGTTCCACGACGCGTTCGCCTACCTGCCGATGCCCCCGATGAAGATGGACGGCCCGTTCACCAGTCGGTTCTCCGGCCGCCTGCGTGCCTACGTGGCTTGGGCCCCGCACGCGGCCGTGGTGACGGCCGGCCTGTTCTCGATGCCCATCGCCGCCTCCGGGAACGACGGAAACGGGCTCGGCGCGATGGTGGCCGCCGTCCTCGCCCTGCTGCCGATCCTGCTGACCATGATCAGACCCGTGGCGGCCTTCTGGGCCTCCATGATCGCGGCACCCCTGACCGCGGTGGGCAGCGGTCAGTGGGACGACTGGCCGTGGACGGCCGGCAGTTTCGCGGCCCACCTGGTGGTGATGACCGTCGTGGCCCTGCGCACGCGGCCGCGCATAGCCGCCTGGATGTGGATTTTGACCGCGGCGTACGGGGTGTTCATGGAGGCCACCCTCGGCGGGGGCCACTACGCGGTGAACAACACGGTCCCCCTGCTCTTCGTCTCCGCCATGTCCATGCTGGCAGCGTCCGCCCTGACCATCCGCCGCACGGCCCAGCGGGAGGTGACCGCCCAGCTGACGGTGACCGAGCACGAGCGTTCCCGGCGCACCCTCCTGGAGGAGCGCACCACGATCGCCCGCGAGCTGCACGACGTGGTGGCCCACCACATGTCCGTGGTCGCCATCCAGGCCGAGGCCGCGCCCTACCGCGTGGAGAACCCGCCGCCGGAGCTGGAGCAGGCCTTCGCCACCATCCGGGAGAACGCGGTGGCCGCGCTCACCGAGCTGCGCCGCGTCCTCGGGGTGGTCCGCGCCGAGGACTACGAGGCCCCGGACGCCCCCCAGCCCACCCTCGCCGACCTCGACCACCTGCTCGCCAATGTGCGGGAGGCCGGCCTCACGGTCGACAAGGCGGTCACCGGAGCGGTCCGTGAACTCCCGCAGGGCGTGGAGCTGTCGGCGTACCGCATCGTGCAGGAGGCCCTCAGCAACACCCTGCGGCACGCTCCGGGAGCCACGGCCCGTGTGGAGATCGGCTACGTCCTCGGCGGCCTCGGGCTGCGCGTGGTCAACGGTCCGTCCCCCGAGGTGACCCTGGTGAAGTCCACCCACGGCACGGGCCACGGCCTCACCGGCATGCGCGAGCGCGTCACCATGCTGAACGGCGAGATGACGACGGGCGAGACGGAGGACGGAGGCTACGAGGTGACGGTGTTCCTGCCGGTGGCCGGCGTGAGCGAGGTGGACGCATGACGATCCGCGTGCTGATCGCCGACGACCAGATGATGGTCCGCGAGGGCTTCTCCGTGCTGCTCGGCGCGATGCCGGACATCGAGGTGGTCGGCGAGGCGGTGAACGGCCGGGACGCCGTCGACCGGGTCCGGGAGCTGTCGCCGGACGTCGTCCTGATGGACATCCGGATGCCCGAGCTGAACGGCATCGAGGCCACCCGGCAGATCGTGGCGTCGGACGGCGGCGCGAAGGTGCTGGTGCTGACCACGTTCGACCTGGACGAGTACGTGTACCAGGCGCTGCGCGCGGGCGCCTCCGGGTTCCTCCTCAAGGACGCCTCCGCCCGCCAACTGGCCGACGGGGTAAGGGTGGTGGCCTCCGGTGAGGCGCTCCTCGCGCCGTCCGTCACCAAGCGGCTGATCACGGAGTTCTCCAAGCTGGCCCAGGCCCCCCGCCCCTCGGCGGCCACCCAGCTGGCGTACGGCGAGCTCACCGACCGTGAGACCGAGGTCCTGGTCCTGATCGCCCAGGGCCTGTCGAACTCGGAGATCGCGGAGCGCCTGGTGGTCGCCGAGTCCACGATCAAGACCCATGTGAGCCGGATCCTGGTCAAACTGGGCCTGCGCGACCGGACGCAGGCGGCGGTCTTCGCGTACGAGGCGAGACTGGTCACGCCGGGTTGAGCGGCCCCTGGCCGGCAGGACACCCCTGGTCAGAACGGGGGAACCGGGCTAGCGTCGCTCCATGGCTGCTGCTCTTGACCTCGCCTTCGACCCGTGGGACCCCGACTTCGTGGCCGACCCGTACCCGGCGTACGCGGAGCTGCGGGCCCGGGGCAGGGTGCGGTACTTCGAGCCCACCAACCAGTGGCTGGTCCCGCACCACGCGGACGTCTCGGCGCTGCTGCGGGACCGGCGGCTCGGGCGGACGTACCAGCACAGGTTCACGCACGAGGACTTCGGCCGCACCGCCCCGCCTGCGGAGCACGAGCCGTTCCACACGCTGAACGACCACGGGATGCTCGACCTGGAGCCCCCGGACCACACCCGGATCCGGCGGCTGGTCTCGAAGGCGTTCACCCCGCGCACGGTGGAGCAGCTGAAGCCGTACGTGCGGGAGCTGGCCGGCGAGCTGGTGGCCGGACTGGTGGAGGCCGGCGGGGGCGACCTGCTGGCGGATGTCGCCGAGCCGCTGCCGGTGGCGGTGATCGCCGAGATGCTGGGCATCCCCGAGTCGGACCGGGCGCAGCTGCGGCCCTGGTCGGCGGACATCTGCGGGATGTACGAGCTGAGCCCGTCGGAGGAGACGGCGAAGCGGGCGGTACGAGCGTCGGTGGAGTTCTCGGACTATCTGCGGGAGCTGATCGCGCACCGCAGGGCGGAGCCCGGCGAGGACCTGATCTCGGGCCTGATCGCCGCGTACGACGAGGGCGACCGGCTCACCGAGCAGGAGATGATCTCGACCTGTGTGCTGCTGCTGAACGCGGGCCACGAGGCGACGGTGAACGCCACGGTGAACGGCTGGTGGGCGCTGTTCCGGAACCCCGGGCAGCTGGCGGCCCTGCGTGCGGACCACTCGCTGGTGCCGACGGCGGTGGAGGAGCTGATGCGCTACGACACCCCGCTGCAGCTCTTCGAGCGCTGGGTGCTGGACGACATCGAGATCGACGGGACGACGGTCCCCCGGGGCGCGGAGATCGCGATGCTGTTCGGCTCGGCGAACCACGACCCGGCCGTCTTCGCCGACCCGGAGAAGCTGGACCTCACCCGCCGGGAGAACCCGCACATCTCGTTCAGCGCGGGCATCCACTACTGCATCGGCGCGCCGCTCGCCCGTATCGAACTGGCGGCCTCGATGACGGCCCTCCTGGAGCAGGCCCCGACCCTCGCCCTCGCCACCGAGCCGACCCGCAAGCCGAACTTCGTGATCCGGGGCCTGGACGGCCTAACGGTCGAGATCTGAGGGCGCCCCGGTGCCGGACTCCGGCCCGGCACCGGCCCCCGACCTCCGTCGTCGGGCCACCAGGAGGGCGATCACCAGGCAGACGGCGGCGGGGAGGGCTGCCCCGGCCAGGGCGACGAAGGGGAGCTCGGTGGCGAGGACGGTGTAGTCCATGTCCTCGCCCTCGAAGCCGCCTCCCAGATGTCGCTGGGTCCGGTCCGAGGTCCCCCAGGCGAGGATCGCGGCCACCGCACCCACCGCCGACAACGCACACCCGCCACATCCGGAAAGACTCTGCCGATCCAACTCCGGCCCCCTCGCCCGATCCGGCCCCGGCTCCGGACTGCTCCGGTGCGCTCGCTCATACGGCGGAAGCACGGTGACGTGTGCACACCGAGGCTACCTTTTCAGGGCTTCGGGTGGGTGGTGTGGGTGCGCCGGTGGTGGTCGTA
>NZ_JARGEE010000603.1:0-4218 GCF_033794485.1 Streptomyces sp. MB09-02B | reverse complement strand
TTCCTCGCCCCGCCATCCACGCCCAGGGCCTCACCGTCGCCCGAGGCCCCCGCACAGTCCTCCGCAACCTCGACTTCGCCGTCCACCCAGGCCAGATCACCGGTCTTCTCGGCCCTTCGGGTTGCGGCAAATCGACCCTGATGCGAGCCGTCGTCGGCACGCAGGCCAAGGTCACCGGCACCCTGAACGTCCTCGGCCGACCCGCAGGCGACGCCACCCTCCGCTCCCGCATCGGCTACGTCACCCAGGCCCCCTCGGTCTACGACGACCTGACCGTCCGCCAGAACCTCGCCTACTTCGCCGCGGTCCTCGACCCCGGCCGCGCCGCCGCCGACCGCCGCGACGAGAACGTCACCCGGGCCATCGCCGACGTGGCCCTCACCACCCACGCCGACGCCCTCGCCGGCAACCTCTCCGGCGGCCAACGCAGCCGCGTCTCCCTGGCCGTGGCCCTCCTCGGCACCCCCGAACTCCTGGTCCTCGACGAGCCCACCGTCGGCCTCGACCCCGTACTCCGCCGCGAACTCTGGACCCTCTTCGACACCATCGCAGCCGAGCGCCGGGCCACACTCCTGATCTCCTCCCACGTCATGGACGAGGCCGAGCGCTGCCACCGCCTCCTCCTCATGCGCGAGGGCGAGGTCCTCGCCGACGACACCCCCGACGCCCTCCGCACCCGCACCCACACGGAAACGGTCGAGGCGGCCTTCCTCCACCTCGTCGACGAGGCCGCCGCATCCACGGCCGAAACCCCGACCCAGGCCACGACCGACACCCACGAGAAGGAGCCGACGCGATGACCACGACGCCGAACGCGGACCCGCCCACGAAGAAGCAGACGCAGCCGAAGCACACCCAGCCGAAGCAAACGGAGCCGAAGCAGCCGGAGCAGAGGAACGCGACGAACCGGCACCCGAGGACAAGCGACTCCGTCGCACCCACGGCCCGCCACACCAGGGCTCTGAGCTACGCCCGCACGACCGCCACCGCGGCCCGAGTCCTCCGCCAACTCGGCCACGACCCCCGCACGATCGCCCTACTGCTCCTCATCCCGTGCCTGATGCTCTTCCTGCTCCGCTACGTCTTCGACGGCAACCCACGCGTCTTCGACTCCATCGGCGCCTCACTCCTCGGCATCTTCCCGCTGATCACGATGTTCCTGGTGACCTCGATCGCGACCCTGCGCGAACGCACCTCCGGCACCCTGGAACGCCTCCTCTCCATGCCCCTGGGCAAGGGAGACCTCATCGCCGGCTACGCCCTGGCCTTCGGCACCCTGGCGATCATCCAGTCCGCCCTCGCCACCGGTCTGGCCGTCTGGTTCCTCGACCTGGACGTCACCGGCTCACCCTGGCTCCTCCTGATCGTCGCCCTCTTCGACGCACTGCTGGGCACCGCCCTCGGGCTCTTCGTCTCGGCCTTCGCCTCCTCCGAGTACCAGGCCGTGCAGTTCATGCCGGCCGTGATCTTCCCCCAGCTCCTCCTCTGCGGCCTGTTCACCCCACGCCCCGAGATGCACCCCGCCCTGGAAGCCATCTCCAACGTCCTCCCCATGTCGTACGCCGTCGACGGCATGAACGAAGTCCTGCTGCACAGCGACATGACCGCCACCTTTGTCCGTGACATCACGGTCGTCGCCGGCTGTGCCCTGCTGGTCCTGACCCTGGGAGCGGCGACCCTGCGCCGCCGCACGACCTAGCGACCCCCGAGCACATGCCCTGACGTTCCGCCCACCGGACACGCCAGCCGGACGTCCGCCCCCGGTGCGAGGATGGCCCCAGGACGACGCACCCCCCGGAGGGCACCCGCACCATGAGCCAGAAAGTCGCAGTCCTCGGCACCGGCAAGATCGGCGAGGCCCTGCTCAGCGGCATGATCCGAGCCGGCTGGGCGCCCGCGGACCTCCTGGTCACCGCCCGCCGCCCCGAGCGCGCCGAAGAACTCCGCACCCGCTACGGCGTCACCCCGGTCACCAACGCCGAGGCGGCGAAGACCGCGGACACGCTCATCCTCACGGTCAAGCCTCAGGACATGGCCACTCTTCTCGATGAACTGGCCCCGCACACGCCCGCCGACCGTCTGGTCGTCAGCGGCGCGGCAGGCATCCCCACCTCCTTCTTCGAGGAGCGCCTGGCCGCAGGCACTCCTGTCGTCCGTGTCATGACGAACACCCCCGCCCTCGTCGACGAGGCCATGTCCGTGATCTCCGCGGGCAGCCACGCGAGTGAGGCCGACCTCGCGCACGCCGAGGAGATCTTCGGCGCCGTCGGCAAGACGCTCCGCGTCCCCGAGTCCCAGCAGGACGCCTGCACCGCCCTCTCCGGCTCCGGCCCGGCGTACTTCTTCTACCTGGTCGAAGCCATGACGGACGCGGGCATCCTCCTTGGGCTGCCCCGGGACAAGGCCCACGACCTGATCGTCCAGTCCGCCATCGGCGCGGCCACGATGCTCCGCGACAGCGGCGAACACCCCGTCAAGCTCCGCGAGAACGTCACCTCTCCCGCCGGCACGACGATCAGCGCCATCCGCGAACTCGAGAACCACGGAGTACGCGCCGCACTGATCGCCGCCCTGGAGGCCGCCCGCGACCGCAGCCGCGCACTGGCCTCCGGCAAGAAGGACTGACGCCCCGCGCGGTCAGCCGGCCAGCAGACCGATCGCCCGGTACGCCTCATCCACCCTCGGCCGAGCCATCTCTCTGGCCTTCGCCGCACCCATCCGCAGCACCCCCTCCACATACGCAGGATCCGCGCACAACTCCTTGTGCCTCTCCTGTACGGGCCTGAGGAGCTCGACCACGGCCTCTGCGGTGTCCTTCTTCAGTGCTCCGTACGATTCATATACACCGCTCAGGTCGTCGGGGTTCCCACCCTCGCAGGCAGCGAGGATCTCCAGCAGATTCGCGAGCCCCGGCCGCTGCTCCCGGTCGTACACGACGTCCCGCCCGCTGTCGGTCACGGCGCGCATGACCTTCTTCCGCACCACATCCGGTTCGTCCAGCAGATAGACGATCCCCGGTCCGACGTCGTCCGTCTTCCCCATCTTCGACGTCGGGTCCTGAAGGTTCATCACCCGCGCCCCGACCTTCGGCGAGGTGGCCCGAGGCACCACGAACGTCTGCCCGTACCGCTGGTTGAAGCGCACCGCCAGGTCCCGCGTCAGCTCCACATGCTGCGTCTGGTCGTCCCCGACCGGCACTTCGTCGGTCCCGTACGCCAGGATGTCCGCCGCCATCAGCACCGGATACGTCAGCAGCGACAGCCGGACACTTCCGCCCCGCTCCCGCTCCCGTGCGGCCTTCTCCCTGTACTGGATCATCCGCCGCATCTCGCCGTCCGTGGCCACGCACTCCAGCAGATACGAGAGCCGAGCGTGCTCATCCACATGACTCTGTACGAAGACGGTGCACAGCTCGGGATCCAGCCCTGACGCCAGCAGAAGCGTCGCCGCCTGCCGGGTGAGTCTGCGCACCCGGGCCGGATCGTGGTCCACGGTCAGCGCGTGCAGGTCCACGACGCAGAACAGGGCGTCCGTCCGGTGCTGGTCGACCTCGGCCCACCGCCGCACGGCGCCCAGGTAGTTCCCCAGCGTCAGATGCCCTGTCGGCTTGATCCCGCTGAAGACCCGTGTCATCTCTCCACCTCCTGATCGGGGCCGCCGCCACCGTGCGGCCGACCTCCCAGGAGGGAGAAACGAGAACGGCCGCCAGGGCGGCGGCCGTTGAGTACATACGTGAGTACGGCCGCCGTCAGGCGGCCCACCACTGCTGGCGACACGTACGCGTAGTCATGGAGCCCAGGCTACGCCCGCGAGGGGCCGATCGGCAGCGAGTTGACACACCCCGAGCCGATGCGTAGTGTTCTCCGGGTTGTCCGACGTGAGCGCCGACCTCGGTTGGTCCCCGGACAGCCATTCCGCAGGTAACCATCAACAATCGACGATCCGTCGTCGTGCCCTTGGTATGCGTATTTGCGAAATGAGGAATCCGCGTTCGAAAGGACGTAGCCCCCGATTAGCTCGGGAGCCGGGAATCCGCTAAAGTCTCACTCGTCGGAACGGCCCAACAGCCGTGAAGGCAACTCCCGCTGACTGGGAATCAGGCCCGAAAGGATCTGATAGAGTCGGAACCGCCGGAAAGGGAAACGCAGAAGCGGAAACGCGGAAGCGGGAACCTGGAAAGCACCGAGGAAATCGGAACCGGAAACGGTCTGATAGAGT
>NZ_JARGEE010000602.1:0-4221 GCF_033794485.1 Streptomyces sp. MB09-02B | reverse complement strand
AACCTCCCCGTCCCCCTCACCCCCCTTATCGGCCGTACCGAAGCCCTGACCCGCCTTCTCCAACTCCTCGCCACTGCCCGCCTGGTGACCCTCACCGGCCCCGGCGGCGTGGGCAAGACCCGTCTTGCCGTCGGGGCGGCCGGCACGGGGACGGCCGACGAACTCCCAGACGGGGTCTGGCTCGTGGAGTTCTCCGGCGTCCGGCCCGGTACGTCCGCCGACCTGGCCCAGGTCGTGGCCTCCGCCCTCGGGATCCGGGACGACGCCCCGGCCGCACTGCCGGGCACCGGGGCCGGCACGCCCGCCCTGTCACCCGCGCACCGCCTCGCCGCCGTCCTGCGGGACCGCCGTACCCTGCTCGTCCTGGACAACTGCGAGCACGTTGTCGACGCCGCCGCCGAACTCGCTGAGCTGCTGCTGCGCACAGCCCCCGGCCTACGGGTCCTCGTCACGAGTCAGGAACCGCTCGGCCTGGCGGGCGAGACCGTGTTCCTCGTGGAGCCGCTCCGAACGGACGACGCCGTCCGGCTGTTTACCGAGCGTGCCGCCGCCTCCGCTCCCGGCTTCTCCCTCGACCCGGCCGCCTCAGACCCGGCCGACCGCGCCGCCGTCGCCGAGATCTGCCGCCGCCTCGACGGCATCCCGCTGGCCCTGGAACTCGCCGCCACCCGCGTACGCGCCCTGGGCGTGCGGGAGCTGGCGGCCCGGCTAGGCGACCGGTTCCGGGTCCTGACCGCCGGACAGCGTGGTGCGCCCGCCCGGCAGCAGACCCTGCGAGCGATGATCGACTGGAGCTGGGAGCTGCTCAGCGCGCCCGAGCGCATCGTCCTGCGCCGTCTCGCCGTACACAGCGACGGCTGCGACCTGGCCGCCGCCGAGGCGGTGTGCGCGGGGGACGGCGTGGCCCGCGAGGAGGTACTGGACCTGGTGACGCGGCTCGTCGACCGGTCGTTCGTTGTGGTCGTGGAGGGCCCGACCGGGCCTCGCTACCGACTCCTGGAGTCCGTCGCCGCGTACGCGACGGAGCGGCTGCACGAGATGCACGACCTCACCGCCGTACGCGATCGTCATCTGCGCCACTATCTCGCGCTCGCCGAGCGTGCCGAGTCCCGGCTGCGCTGTGCGGGCCAGCGGTCCTGGCTCGCCCGCCTGGACGCGGAGGCCGGCAATCTGCGCGCGGCGCTCGACGAGGCAGTCCGCCGCGCCGCCGCCGGGCAGGCCGACGAGGCCGTACGACTCGCCACCGCCCTGTCCTGGTGGTGGCTGCTGCGCGGCCGGCTCACCGAGGCGCGCCGCAGCCTGTCGACCGTCCTCGCCGCCACCCCCGACGCCGCCGCGCCCGAACTTGCTCTGCTGCACGCCGCGTTCGCTCTCCTCACCGGCGACCACACGGAGGCGTCGGCCACAGCGTCGGCCAACGCCGTCCCCGACCCCGTACGCCGGGCCCGCGCCCTCTGGCTGTGCGCGTACGGCCTGTTCAGCGCGGGTGAAGCGACCGCCAGCGCGGAGCTCAACGCACGGGCGCTCGCCCTCTTCGAGGCCGCGGGCGAACAGTGGGGCACCGCCGCCGCGCTTGGCCTGCGGGCCACGCTCGCCCTGGTCCGCGGCGACCTCGACGCGCTCGGCCGGGACGGGCTGCGCAGCGCCGCGCTCTTCGGTGAACTCGGTGACCGATGGGGCGAGTTGCAGACCGTGTCGCCGCTTGCCGCGCTCGCCGAGATCAAGGGCGACTACGAAGAAGCGGCACGCCGACAGCATGAAGGGCTGTGCATGGCACGCGAGTTGGGCCTGGAGGCCGAAGTGTCGGCGCGGCTGTCCGGGCTCGGCCGGCTCGCGCTGCTCGCCCGCGAGTGGGACCAGGGCCGCAGCCTGCACGAGCAGGCGCGTCGCATCGCCGCCGAACAGGGCTACAAGTACGGAGAGATCCACTCCGAGATGGGCCTCGCACTCGGCGCGCGCCGCTCCGGCGACCTCGACGCGGCCGAGGCGCACCTGCTGCACATCCGCGACGGCTACGCCGACGTGTCCTCGGAGGCGGGCGACCATCTGCTCCTCGCCGAGCTCGGCTTCGTCGCCGAACTCCGCGGCGACGCCGACCGGTCCGTCCGCCGTCATCTGCGAGGCCTGGACGTCGCCCGCTCCCTCGGCGAGCCACGCGCGCTCGCCCTCTCCCTGGAGGGCCTCGCGGGCGCGGCGGCCCTGGGCAGGCAGAGGCCGGCCGCCGAGTGCGCCGCGCTGCTGCTCGGGGTGGCGGACGCGGCACGCCGAGAGGCGGGCGCCCCGCTGCCGCCCGCCGAGCGCGCAGACGTCGACCGCGTCACGGCGGCGGCCCGGGCGGCCCTGGGCGGACCCGCGTTCACGGAGGCGTTCGCCCGCGGTGCGCGGCTGACCGCGGAGGAAGCGATGAGCCACGCCCGTACGACACTCAACTGGCCGGACCTAAACGCTGGTTGAGCCTTAGAAGTTGTTGTCTTTCCGGACTTGAGGGCGGCGTTTTCGCTGGTCAGGAGTAGGGGCGGTGATTCTTTGGGAGTCGTGTCGTCGCTCCCCGGGAGGTTGTGGATGCCGTCGGTTGTCGGACTGCTGGAACAGCACGAGCTCGCTGCTCGCTGTCGGGTCGAC
The DNA here is from genome assembly GCF_033794485.1 of Streptomyces sp. MB09-02B. Taxonomy (NCBI): domain Bacteria; kingdom Bacillati; phylum Actinomycetota; class Actinomycetes; order Kitasatosporales; family Streptomycetaceae; genus Streptomyces; species Streptomyces sp. MB09-02B. Next base: position 1,599 of record NZ_JARGEE010000602.1, on the reverse strand, counting down.
GGGCTGCGTGCGGAGGCCGACCGTATCCAGGCCGAACTGGCCGTGGCCGAGCTGGAATGGCAGGAGTGGGTCATCGCCCGCAGGCGGGTCGATGCGGTGCTGGCTCCGGACTGCGGCAGCACCGCCGGCACGGAGAACGTCCTGGATCCGCGGGCTGCGGGCGGGCCGTCGGCGCCCCGGGATTCGGCGAAGCCGAAGTCGCAGGTGCCGGTGTGGCGTGAGGGGCTGGCCTGGTCGGTGCTGTCTGTGGACTACCAGCGCATTCTGCAGGCGCTCTCCGACCGCGACCGGCTCCATCAAGGGCCGCTGACCTGCCAGGAGTTGGCCGTGATGTTCGGTCTGGACGCGGTGCCGGCCAAGGTGGAGGCGCTGCGGTCGAAGGCGAAACGTCTGGTCGCGCGGGGCTGGCTGGCCGAGCGGCAGCCGGGCCGGTTTACCCTCGCTGCGGGTGTGGCCGGGCGAGGCGGCGGGTCATGAGCAGGTTCATCGACCAGTAGATCATCGCCTCGGCGCTGGTAGCGCGGCGCTCAAAGTCGCGTGCCAGGCGGCGGGTGCGCATCAGGTGGGCGAAGAAGCGCTCGACGATCCACCGCTAGGGCAGGACCACGAAGCCGCGCATGTCGTCACTGCGTCTGACGATCGCGAGGACCAGGGCGAGCGTGGCCAGGCAGTACTCGACGAGGTTGCCGGTGTAGCCGCCGTCGGCCCAGACCAGTTCCAGCCGGTGGTGTGCGTCGGTGACCTGCCCGAGCAGGACCTGGGCAGCGGCGCGGTCGCCGGTGTCCGCGCCGGTGACCATCACGCCCAGCAGCAGGCCGAGCGTGTCGACCACGACGTGCCGCTTGCGCCCGTTGACCAGCTTGCCGCCGTCGAAGCCGCGGCTGTCCAAGCCGACGACGGCATCCGCTTTGACGGACTGCGAGTCGATCACGCCGGCCGTCGGCTCCGTGTCGCGCCCCTCCCTCTCGCGGATCCTTGCGCGCAGCCGGTCGTGGAACTCCTTGACCAGGGCGTGGTCGCGCCAGCGGCGGAAGAACGCGTAGACCCGGTCCCACGGCGGGAAGTCGGCAGGCATCGCCCGCCACTTGATGCCGTTGTCGACGAGGTAGCGGATCGCGTCCAACATCGCCCGGTGGCAGTACGCCTCCGGCTGCCCGCCCCGGCCGCGCATCCAGCCCGGCACCGGGAGCAGCGGCCGGACCACGGCCCACTCCGTGTCCGTCATGTCCGAGGGATACCGCCGAACACGTTCCGGGTGATCGGCCGCGTTTCCGAACCGGTGAGCGACACAATCACACGTCGGTGCAGCCGAGTTGAACTCCACCGGCCCTCGCCGAAGGCGAACTCCTGCTGCAACAGGGTCTCCTGGATCTCGGTTGGCTTCGCAACCCCGAGCTACCAAGAGGCCCTGCCTTCATGCCCGCGGCCAGCTGCGATCACCCGATCGAGACTCCCGTTCGACACACACTCCTCGAGATCGGAACGACAACAGCTACTAATCTTGACTCTGTCGGGGATCTTGGAGTTGCCGAGGTCAGCTGCCCAGGGTTCGCCAGGACTTCGGCCGGTGGATCTCGCGCTGGTCGAGGTAGTTCTGGA
>NZ_JARGEE010000601.1:0-4228 GCF_033794485.1 Streptomyces sp. MB09-02B | reverse complement strand
CCCCGCTCCCGCCCCCGACCCCGCATCAGGGAGGTAGCCGTGCCCGGACCCCGAAGACGGCGTCGACGCGGAACCCTGGCCGGCGCGCTGGCCGCCGGGCTGCTCGTCACGCTCGTCGCCGTTCCGGCCGAGGCGGACAACTCGGCGATCGGGTACCCGGTCTACGCCGGATCCGCCGATCCCGTACCGGAGTTGCCCGCCGGCTTCACGGTGCGCCGCACGATGCGCGCCCAGTACGACGCCGACCGGCGAGCCGGGGACGGCACCGACTTCTGGATGGACCGGATGCTGGCCCGCAAGGGCGACGACCCGGCGGGGGACTGGCTGTTCACCCGGGGCCGGGCGGTGTTCATGAAGGAGCACGACCCCGGTCGACTGGGCTTCGCCGGGCAGGTCGCGTACTGGGAGAGCATCGACAACCGGTCCGCGTACACGGTCGACCTGGTGGTGGAGGGCGAGCGGCTCACCCTCCGGGAGAACGTGGGCGCCCGTGTCCAGACACCGAGTCACTGGCGCGGCGAGTTCACCCATGAGGCGACCGGGCTGAAGGTCGTCCAGACCAAGTTCATCACCGACGCCAATGTCGCCGTGACACGGCTGGCCCTCACCCACACGGGGTCCGGCAGCCGGGAGATCACGCTGCGGGCCTCGTCGCCTTACACCGGCACCCCGGAGGGACGCGAACTCAAGGGCGCGGTACCCGCGAAGAACAACCTCACCACCGTCTTCCCCCGGCTCAGCGGGGACGGCTTCACCCCCGACGGCGAGACCCTGACCCGTACCGTCACCGTCCCGGCCGGCCGCACGCTCACCACCAAGGTCCAACTCGGTTTCGTCACCGAGGAGATCACCGCGTCCCGGCCGGCGTACGACGCCGTGCGGACCGCGTCCCCGGGCGCTGCCTTCCGCGCGCACGTGCAGGCGTACAACCGCTGGTGGGCCGAGAACCTGCCGTTCATGGACCTCCCGGACGACAACATCGAGAAGACGCTCTACTACCGCTGGTGGCTGCTGCGGTACAACTACCTCGACGCCGACATCCCGGGCAACGACTACCAGTTCCCCACCTCGATGGAGGGCGTCCTCGGCTACAACAACGCCATCGCGCTGACCGTCGGCATGTTCGTCGACGACCTCAAGTACCTGCGGGATCCGAGCTACGCGTACGGGCCCTGGGTGTCGGCCGGCGAGGTGTCGAAGAACGGGAAGTACTCCGACAACCCCGGCGACCCGGAGAACTGGTCCAACAGCTACACCCAGTACATCTCCGAGGCCGCCTGGCGCTCCTACCAGGTGCACGGCGGCCCCGACGGCATCCCGCGCAACCTCGCCCGGTACGCGGAGAAGGACGTCGAGGGCCAGCTCGCGGCCTACGACCACGACGGCAACGGGCTGATCGAGTACGACTGGGGCGCGATGACCGGCAACGACGCCGACGCGGTGTCGTTCGACTGGAAACCGGGGAACCTGGACCGCGCCGAGTCGGCGTACGTGTACAGCAACGCGACGGCGGCGGCCCGCGCGTACGACGTCCTCGGTGACGAGGCCGGGTCCGACCGGATGCGCGGCGTCGCGAAGCGGGTGAAGGACGCCGTCCTCGAACACCTCTGGGACCCCCAGGACAAGCTGCTCAAGCACCGGCACGTGGCCAGCGACAGCCTGGTGCCCTGGAAGGAGATCAACAACTACTACCCGTACAGCGTGGGCCTGATGCCCACGCCGGACGAGGACCCCCAGTACCTCGAAGCGCTGCGGCTCTGGGCGGACGCCGAGCAGTACCCGGTGTTCCCGTTCTTCACCGCCAACCAGGCGGACAAGGCGGAGGCGGCCGAGCAGGGGCACCCGGGGAGCAACAACTTCTCCGTCATCAACTCCACGGTCACCTTCCGCTTCCTCTCCTCGGTGCTGCGGAAGTACCCCAACCGGTACATCGACCGCACCTGGTACAAGAAACTGCTCTCCTGGAACGCCTGGGCCCACTACGTCGACGGCGACAACCGGTGGCCCGACCAGAACGAGTTCTGGGCCGACGGCAGCGCGGACCCGCAGAAGGTCGGCTACCGCTCCTGGATCCACCACACCATCCTGGGCACCACCAACTGGACCGTGATCGAGGACGCGATGGGCTTCCGGCCCCGCGACGACCGGAAGATCGAGCTGTCCCCGATCGACGTCGACTGGCCCCACTTCGCCGTCACGGACATCAACTACCGGGGTACGGATGTGGCGGTTCTCTGGGACGAACCGGGCGACGGGAAGCGGCCGTACGGCCGCCAGGTCCCCGAGGGCTACTCCCTCTACCTCGACGGCAGGCTCGCCCTCACCGCCGACCGCCTCACCCGGCTCGTCTACGATCCCGCCACCCGCAAGGTCACCTTCCCCGACGGCGGCGGCGCCAAGGCCCGCACCACCGGGCTGCGTACGGCCGTCGCGGCACCACAGGACGTCGAGTACGGCCGGAAGGACCGCGTCACCGACCTCTTCGCCAAGGCCGGGCGCGACCTGACCGGCACGGCGACGGACAACCTCGCCGCCGGTGCCGGGACCCGCGCCTCCCACGAGGCCGAGGGGCGGGGCACGGCCGGGGCCGTCGACGGGTACACCGTCAACGAGCCCCACTGGGGCGCACGCGGCTCGGGGAACGCCGAGGACTGGTACGAGATCGACTTCGGACGGCCCCGCGCGGTCGACGACGTCCGGCTGTACTTCTACAGCGACAAGCGGCCGGGCGGGTACGCCGAGCCGGCGCTCTACACCGTGCAGTACCAGGACGGGGAGGGCCGCTGGCGGGACGTGACCCGTCCTGCCAGGACACCCGCCCACCCCCGGGCCAACCTCAACCAGGTGGCGTTCGAGAAGGTGACCGCGCGGAAGCTGCGGGTGCTGATGCGGCATCGGGACGGGCACACCAGCGGGCTGAAGGAGATCCAGGCGTTCCACACCGGCGTCCGGCCCCCGGCGGCCCGCAACCGGGCCCCCTACGTGGAGGCGTGGCGGGACACCGCGTACAGCCGTCCCGGCCAGGTGCGGCTCACCGGCGTCGTCGAGGACGACGGTCTGCCGAAGGGGAAGCTGTCCGCCGCGTGGAAGGCGGTGGACGGGCCCGACGGTGGCACCGTCATCTTCGAGGACCCGGGCGCGCCGACGACCGTCGCCCGCTTCACCGCGCCCGGCACCTACACCCTCGAACTCACCGCCACGGACGGCGCGTCGGACTCCTCGAAGAAGGTCGTGGTCAGAGCCGAGGGGCCGTCCGGCGGGCAGGTGAACGTGGCGCCCTCCGCGACCCCCACCGCCTCCTACACCTCCGGCTGGGAGTCGGTCGCCGCGATCAACGACGGCCGGGAACCCACCTCCTCCTCCGACGCCCCGCGCTGGGGCAGCTGGCCGCAGAAGGGCACCCAGTGGGTCCAGTACACCTGGGACGCCCCGGTCCGCGTGGACGGCTCCGACCTGTACTTCTTCCTCGACGCCCAGCCCGGCGCGGCCGACGGCGTCGGAGTTCCGGCGTCCTGGGTCATCGAGTACCGGGACGGTGACACCTGGCGCGAGGTCGCCGCGCCCAGCGGCTACGGCACCGCCGAGGACGGCTACAACCGGACCACCTTCACCCCCGTCACGACGACGGCCCTGCGTGCCCGGCTCACCGGGCACCCGAACCTGGCCCTCGGCGTCCAGGAGTGGAAGGTGTACGCGCAGACGCCGGAGGCGGTGCACGAGGTCCACGTCCCCACACCGCGCGGCACGGTCCCCGAGCTGCCCGACGAGGTGACGCTGGTGTACCCCGACGGTGCCACGGCCCGCTCGCCCGTCGTCTGGCCCGCGCTGACGGAGGAACAGGTCGCCGTGGGAGGCACCAGCGTCCGGGTCACCGGGATCGCCGACCTCGCGACCCGCCCGGTCACCGCGACCGTGTGGGTACGGCAGACCGACGCCGTCGAGATCACCAGCGTCGCCGAGGAACACGTCACCACGCGGGCCGGCCGGGCACCCACCCTCCCGCCGACCGTCGTCGCCACCTACAACGACGGCTCCAGGGACAGCCGCGTCGAAGTCACCTGGGACCCGGTGGAACCGGGCCGGTACGCCGAACCCGGCACCTTCGAGGTGAGGGGGACCGTGGCGGGCACGACGTACCGCGCCACGGCGACGGTCACCGTGACGGAGGCGTCGTGACCGCCCCACCGCGTCGCGGACTCTTATACAAAATTAACCCCCCCAAAAAAAA
>NZ_JARGEE010000600.1:0-4272 GCF_033794485.1 Streptomyces sp. MB09-02B | reverse complement strand
GGCGAAGTGGCGGAGGAGTTCGGGGCGGGCGTCCGGGCGGCCCAGTTGCGCGGCCAGCAGCTCCTCCACGCCCACGCCCGCGCCGAGCAGGGCCGCCACCTCGGCCCCGGCGGAGGTGCCGACCAGGACGTCGGCCTCGCGCGGATCCCAGTCGAGGGCTCGCCGCAGCGCGTGCAGGGCGGCGATCGTCCAGGCCGCGCCGAGCGTGCCGCCGCAGCCCAGTACGAGTCCTCGGGTGGGGGTCGTGCGCGTACTCGGAGCGGTCACCGCGTTCACATCCCGATACTCAGGAGATCCAGATACCGATGAGATCCGGATACTAGTGGTATCCGAAATGCTTGGACAGCCCTTGCCGGAGATAGGATCCGGGAACCCGTGAACCACCTGGGAGGAAGCGAGACATGGCCCGCCTCAGCCGCGTCGAGAGTCAGGAACGGACGCGTGAGCGGCTGGTCGCCACCGCGCGGCAGCTGTTCCTCTCCCACGGCTACGCCGCCACCTCGCTCAGCGACGTCGCCGAGACGGCCGGCTACTCCAAGGGCGCCGTCTACTCCAACTTCCGCAGCAAGGACCATCTGTGCCTCGCCGCCCTCGACGACATCCGGGCCGAACAGCTGGCGCTGCTCACGGACGCCGTCATGGGCGAGGCCGGGATCGAGGACCGGTTGTCGGCCTTCGCCGCGTGGGCCGAGGCGCACATCGGCGACGAGGCGTGGACCACGCTGGAGGTCGAGTTCCTCACCAGCGCGCGGCACGACGCCGAGCTGCGGGGCGAGATCGCCGTACGGGTCGCGGTGATCCGCGAGGCCCTCGCCCACCTGCTCGACGCGCTCGCCCTGGAGCTGGGCGTCGCCCCGGCGATGCCCGCCGACCGGGCCGCGATGACCCTGCTCAGCCTGGGCATAGGCCTCGGCGTCCAGCGCGTCGCCGACCCGACCGTCCCCACGGCCGTCCTGACGGAGACGCTGCGGCTGGTGCTGCGGATGGAGGACCGGGCGGAGGGGTGAACGGGCGGAGGGGTGACGGGGGGAGGAGTGAGTCGGGCCGGGCGGGTCGGCCGGTCCGCCTGGGGCCGGCGGGTCAGACCCGTCCCCGGGTCTCCGCCGCGCGGCGGGCGAGGGAGTCGAAGATGACGGCGACGAGCAGGACGCCACCGGTGATCATGAACTGGACGGCGGGCTGGACGCCCAGCAGGGCCATGCCCGAGGCGATCGACTGGATGATGAGGACGCCCAGCAGCGCGGACCAGGTCGAGCCCCGGCCGCCGAAGAGGCTGGTGCCGCCGATGACGGCGGCGGCGATGGCGTTGATCAACAGCATCCCGGAGCCCGGGACCTGCGTCGCCGAGGTGAGCCGGGACGCGACGAACAGACCGCCCACCGCCGCCAGGGTCCCCGACACCACGAACACCGCGATCCGTACGCGCGGCACGTCGACGCCGGACCGCCGGGCCGCCTCCACGCCGCTGCCCAGCGCGAGGACCTGACGGCCGTAGACCGTGCGGCGGAGGAAGACGTCCGAGGCGACGATGACCACGAGGAAGATCAGCAGGGCGAGGGGTAGGCCCTCGAAGCGGTTCAGGACGGCGACCGTGGTGCAGGAGACCGCTGCCAGGAGAGCCGTGCGTACCCAGATCTCGCCCTTCGCCCGGCGCGGCATCCCGGCGGCGGCGCGGCGGGCGCGGTCGCGGAGGCAGAGGAGGACGTAGACGACCGGGCCGAGCGCGGCCAGGCCGTAGGTGACGGCGGGGGAGTTGAAGGAGCGGCTGGTCAGCTCGGCGACCAGGCCGTCGTCGCTGAAGCTGATGGAGCTCTCCGGGCCGAGGAGGTAGAGCATCAGGCCGTTCCAGGCCAGCAGGCCCGCGAGGGTGACGACGAACGCGGGCACGCCGATCTTGGTGAACACGACCCCGTGGACCGCCCCGGCCGCCGCGCCGCAGGCCACCGCGACGAGCACGGCGAACCCCTCCGGCATGCCGTGGTTCACGTTCAGCGCCGCGAACAAGGCGCCGGAGAGGGCGGCCAGCGAGCCCACCGACAGGTCGATCTCGCCGATCAGCAGTACGAAGACGACGCCGACGGCGACCATGCCGGTGCCGACGATCTCGACGCTGAGAACGGAGAGGTTGCGCGGGGAGAGGAAGTTCTCGTTGAGGCTCTGGAAGACGATCCAGGTCACGGCGAGTGCGAGGAGCGCGGGCACCGGGCCGAGCTCGCCCTCGTGCACCCGACGGCGCACGGCGTGGGCGTACGCGCGGGGGCGCTCGCCGACCCACCGGCGGCCGGAGTGCGACCGGCGGCCGGAGTGGGACCGGTGCGCGGCGCGCGACCGGCGCCCGGCGTGCGACGGGTGCGCGTCGTCCTGCGGGCCCTCTTCCCGGGGGTTTCCCTCTCCGGGCCCCCTCACGGCCATGTCTCCTCCGGGTCGGTCGGGGGGTGGCCCGCGGTGTTGTCCACCGCGCCGGTGATGGAGGAGATGATCTGTTCCTGGGAGGTCGTGCTGACGTCGAAGAGGCCGTTGTTGCGGCCGAGGCGCAGGACGGCGATCCGGTCGGCGACGGCTTTGATGTCCCCCATGTTGTGGCTGATGAGGAGCACTCCGGTGCCCCGGTCGCGCAGTTCCTCGATGAGGTCGAGGAGCTGGTTGGTCTGTTCGAGGCCCAGGGAGGCGGTGGGCTCGTCGAGCAGGAGCAGCCGAGGCGCGGTGACGAAGGAGCGTGTGATCGCGACGACCTGCCGCTGTCCGCCGGACAGCGTGGCGAGCGGGACGCGCACGTCGGGGATGCGGATGGAGAGGGTGCGCAGCAGTTCGCGGGTCCGGCGCTCCATCTCCACCTCGTCGAGGACGCCGAAGCGGTGGATCTCCCGGCCGAGGAAGAGGTTGCCGACGACGTCGAGGTGGCCGCACATCGCGAGGTCCTGGTAGACGGCCGCGATCCCGAGGAGCTGGGCGTCCTGGGGGCGTCTGATCTGGACGGGTTCGCCCTCCCACTCGATGACGCCCTTGTCGGGGGGCCCGACGCCCGAGATCACCTTGACCAGCGTGGATTTCCCGGCGGCGTTGTCGCCGACCAGGGCGACCACCTCACCGGCCCTGATCTCCAGTTCGACGTCCACCAGCGCGTGGACGGCGGCGAAACGCTTGGAGACGCCGCGCAACGCCAGCAGGGGCTGGACCACCGGGTCACCTCCTGGACGGGACGGACAGGGCTGACGGGGCCGCAGGGGCTCATGCGACTTACAGGGCCGCTGGGGCTCACGGGGTGAGTCCGGCCTTGTCGCACGCGGGCCGGAGCTTCGGGGTGCATATCTGATCGATGGTGTACATACCGTCCTTGACCAGAGTCTCCTCGATGTTGTCGATCGTCACCGCGACCGAGGGGAGGAGGACGGCCGGGATGTCCTCGTCCGTGGGGCTGTCGACGGTGCCTGTGGCGATGGAGTCGACCGATTCCCCGCGACCCAGGGCTATGGCCATCTCGGCGGCGGCGTCGGCCGCGGGCTCGAACGGCTTGTAGACGGTCATGCGCTGGCTGCCCTGCACGATGCGCTGCACGGCCGCGAGGTCGGCGTCCTGTCCGGTGACCGGCGGCAGCGGCCGTACGGCGCTGGCGTTGAGGGCGGAGATCACGGAGCCGGCGAGGCTGTCGTTGGCGGCGAGGACGCCGTCGATGTTGTTCGCGCCGAGGGCGGAGATGGCGCCGCTCATGTTGGCGTAGCCGTTCTCCGGCCGCCAGCCGACGGTGTCGTACGACTTCCCGATCTTCACCTTGCCCTCCAGGACGGAGAGCGCGCCGCGTTTGAACCAGTCGGCGTTGGGGTCGGTCGTGGCGCCGTTCATCATGACGATCTGGCCACCGTCCGCCTTGTCGCCCATGGCCTTCAGGAGCTCCTCGGCCTGGAGTCTGCCGACGATCTCGCCGTCGAAGGTGACGTAACCGGAGACGGGCCCCTGGGCGAGCCGGTCGTAGGCGACGACCGGGATGCCGGCCCGGTCGGCGGCCTCGACGGAGGAGCGCAGGGCCTTGGGGTCGACTGCGGCGACGATGAGCACGTCCACGCCGCGGGTGATCATGGCGTCGAGCTGCTGGCGCTGGACCGTCGGTTCGGCCGGGGAGGCGACGGTGGCCGCCGGACAGCCCGGGCACAGCTCCTTGAGCCGCTTCTCGATCAGGGGTCTGTCGAACTGCCCGAAGCGGGAGGCTCCGCCGCCCGGGAGCAGCACGCCGACGCTGAGGTCGTCCCCTCCGCCGCCACCCCCGCTCCCGCTGTC
>NZ_JARGEE010000005.1:0-77171 GCF_033794485.1 Streptomyces sp. MB09-02B | reverse complement strand
CGGCCGCACCCCGCGCGAGTCCACCGGGCGTCCGGAGCTGACCGAGGCCGCGATCGTGGTCTCCGGCGGCCGCGGCGTCAACGGCACCGAGAACTTCGCGGTCATCGAGGCGCTCGCCGACTCCCTCGGCGCGGCCGTCGGTGCCTCGCGTGCCGCCGTCGACGCCGGCTGGTACCCGCACACCAACCAGGTCGGCCAGACCGGCAAGTCCGTCTCGCCGCAGCTGTACATCGCCAACGGCATCTCCGGCGCCATCCAGCACCGGGCCGGCATGCAGACCTCGAAGACGATCGTCGCGGTCAACAAGGACGCCGAGGCCCCGATCTTCGACCTCGTCGACTACGGCGTCGTCGGCGACCTCTTCGACGTCGTCCCCCAGCTCACCGAGGAGATCAAGGCCGGAAGGGTTCCCCGCTGATGCGCATCGTGATGGTCGGGCTGCCCGGTGCCGGTAAGGGCACGCAGGCCGCGTACCTGGCCAAAAACCTGTCCGTTCCGCACATCTCCACGGGCGACATGTTCCGGATGAACATCAGTCAGGGCACGGAGCTGGGACGGCGGGCGCAGGACTACATGCAGGCCGGACAGCTGGTCCCCGACGAGATCACGATCGGCATGGCCAAGTCCCGCATCGACCGGTCGGATACCGCCGACGGTTTCCTGCTCGACGGCTTTCCGCGCAACGAGCACCAGGCCGAGGCGCTCGACCGACTGCTGCAGGACAACGGAGTCTCGCTCGACGCGGTGCTCGATCTGCAGGTACCGCAGGAGGAGGCCGTCAGGCGAGTCGCCGGCCGACGGCTCTGCCGTACCGACGACAGCCATGTCTTCCACATGACACACAACGCGCCCCGCACACCTGGGCTCTGCGACCTGTGCGGCGGCGAGCTGTACCAGCGACAGGACGACACCGAGCACACGGTGCGCAGACGGCTCGACGTCTATCACCGGGCTACCGAGCCGCTCATTGCCTACTACCGGGCGCGGAAACTGCTCGTCAGGATCTCCGCGCTGGGGCCCGTGCCAGAGATCACGCAGCGTTCGATGGCTGCCTTGCGTAGGCACAGCGCAGGCGACCGGGCGGCCTCGTGAAACGATCTCGGCGCTGCCGACCACGGCTCTCCGCGATAGTCGCCCTTCAGCGAGCCACTCCGTGTCCGGGCGAGTGCCCCCGACGGTGCCGGCGCAGGCCGGTGCATGGCCCGTGGATCACACCGTGACAGGAGGCTCGGGGTCGGGGACCGCCTCGGCCCAGGTGGCCATGGCCTCAAGGACGTCGCGTAGCCCCTCACCCAGAGAGGTGAGGCGGTACTCCACGCGCGGAGGGATCTCCGCGTAGGCGGTGCGGGTGACGATGCCGTGAGTCTCGAACTGACGCAGGCGGCTGGTGAGGGTGTGGGGGCTGATACCGGGCAGGGCAGCGCGCAGTTCGGTGAATCGGTGCGGACCATGCAGGAGTTCGCGCACGATGAGGGTGGCCCAGGGGCCGTTGAGGAGGGTGAGGAAGCGGGCGACACCGCACTCGGGAAGGCAGGGAGTGGTCACTTTTTTGAGGGTAGCCCATTAGTGCAGTTGATGTAACCGGTGCACCGTATGCACTAATAACTCCATGACCTACGTGATCCATGGCGCCACCGGCGCCCAAGGTGCCCCAGTCGTCTCCGCTCTCGCCGCCGCGGGCAAGTCCGTCACCGCTGTCACCCGCGACGAGCACGCCGTGGTGGAGGGCGCCCGTGTCGTGGCCGCCGCCTACTCCTCCGTGGCCGACCTGACCGACGCCTACCGTGGTGCCGCGGGAGTGTTCGTCCATCTGCCGGTGACCGCGGAAGAGGACCGCCAGCTCTTTGCGGGCAACATCCTCACCGCTGTTCGCGAGGCCAGGCCGGGCCGCGTCGTGTTCTCCACCAGCGGCTTCCCGACGGATCCCGCCATCGGCGGGGCCGCCGCGGCGCTGGCCGCCGGCCTGGCCGAGAGTGGCGTGTCCCATGCGGTGATCGCGCCCGAGCTGTACCTGGAGAACCTGCTCATGCCGTACGTCATCGACTCGGTCCGCGAGCGCGGTGTTCTGCCCTACCCGATCCGGGCCGACTTCCCCGTCTCCTGGGCGTCCCATCTGGACATCGCCGATGCCGCCGTCGCCCTGTTCGAGCGCACGGACGTCACTGGGGTGGTCTCCGTCGGGCAGTTCCCGGCGATCACGGGGCCGGATCTGGCCGAGGCGTTCGGTGCCCGTTTGGGCCGGGACGTGGGCTTCGAGCCGATCACCCCTGAGGAATTCCGTACGGCGGTCGCACCTCTCATCGGGGCGGGCCCGGCTGCCGACGTCGCGGCGGGCTACCAGGCGATGAGTGCCATGCCGGGCCGCTCGATCGAGCCTGAGACCTCCGCCCAGAAGCTGCTGGGCGTCACCCCGCGGACCACGGGCCAGTGGCTGACCGACATCGGGCTGTGATCGCCCAGCCGCCCTCGCACGCGGTAGGTGGAACGCCGCATTGAGGCCAGGCGCTGGGCACCCCGTGACGTGCTCGGCGTCTGCGCCGTCCCGCCTCCGGCAGTCACGTCCCGATGGCGCGGACCTGCGGTGCCGAGCCGCGTCCCCGGACCGCCGGTGAGGCGCACCTGCGTGGCGCTGTATGCGTGCGTGCCACCGTGTGGGGTTCGCGGCCCCCACAAGGCCGGAGCGGGTGAGGGCCGTCAAGCGTCTGCCGACCGATGCGGCGGCCCGCCCGCCGGAGATCAGAGGGTTGCGCGCAGGTGGCTGACCGTGACGAAGTGGTAGCCCTGGGCGGTGAGGGTGCGCAGAATCTCGGGGACGGCGGCGACCGAGGTGGGGTGGATGTCGTGGATCAGGACGACGTCGTTGGGTTCGGCCTGGGAGATGACGGTCTGGGCGACCTCGGCCGGGTCGTGCGATTTCCAGTCCAGGGTGTCCATGTCCCACAGGACGGGGGAGAGGCTGGTGGCTGCCCGGACCTTGTCGTCGATCGCGCCGTACGGCGGGCGGAAGAGCCTCGGCTCCTCGCCCGTGGCTGCCTTGATCGCCGCGTCGGTGCGCTCCATCTGGGAGTGGATCTGCGCGGGGGTCAGGTGGGTGAGGACCGGGTGGTTCCAGGAGTGGTTGGCGATCTCGTGGCCTGACAGCTTCTCGGCGCGGACGACCTCAGGGTGGGTGGCGACGTTCTGGCCCACGACGAAGAAGGTGGCCCGCGCCTTGTACTGGGCGAGGTACTTGAGCAGCGTTCCCGTCTCGGGGACGGCGGGACCGTCGTCGAAGGTCAGGGCGATGCACTTGGCCTTGGAGCAGTCCGTGCCGTCCGCGCCCGGGTCCGGTTGCGCGGAGACGGACGGGGCGGACGTCTGTGCGGCACCGAGGTCGAACTTGTCGTCCGGGTCGGTGGTCTGCTTCCGGGCCCGATCGCCGAAGTCGGACAGCCACGGGGTGACCGTCGCTTTGGGGAGGGTGACGGAGAGGCGGCCGGCCGGGGGGAGGCCGACCGCGCCCCGGTCGAAGTCCACTTTCAGATCGCCGGCGGGGGTGAAGGCCATATCGTCCAGGTAGGCATCGCGGCCTTCCTGGTCGCCGAGTGCCGCCTCGACGGTGTCGGGGGTGACCCCTTCCCGCTTCTCCAGGCGTTTCTTCAGGGCCGAGACGAAGGCGTCCTGGGAGTGGTCCGCGATGAGGCCGGGGGACGTCCGGTATTCCTTGGCGGCACCGTCGTACCAGTACGCCCTGGTGTCCACACCGTCGGCGTTCGACGTGCGGTCAACCGTCGTCAGCCGGACGCCCAGCACGTCGCCGGAGGCCACGACGAACGAGAAGCTGATGTTCAGCTCGGGCCTCTCCGACCCGTCCGCGCCACCGCAGCTCGGCGGGCCGCCGATGTCCTCGCCGAGGAAGACCGCGAGACGTCCCTCCACCTGTTTCTTCATCGCGGCCGTCATCGCGTCGGCGCCGGGCACGTCCGGGTAGCTCGTGGCCCACGGGCAGGAGCGGTCGGTGCTGCTGTCGCTGACGATGTTCACGCCCTTGAGCTTGGTCAGGTCGACCTGGGTGCCGGTGTCGTTGCCTCCGGCCCGGGACGGGCCGTCCGGGGAGGGCGCGGAGTCCGCCGGCGGCGAGCCGGTGGAGCAGGCGGCTGTCAGAGCGAGCGAGCCGAGTATGAGGAGGACAGGGGCGACGGTGCGTCTGGGCATGCGGGAACCTGGGTGCGTGAGGTGCGGGGGAGGGCGGGGGTGGGTGTGCGGTGCGCGAGCCGTCATGGCGCTGCGGCGTCCCGCTGCGACGCCTTGCGAAGGGCAAGGGCTTGCATTTCGCCGGGTCAAAGTATGTTTTTCGGCCGGTCCTCCGCAATCTTTGTCGCCCGCCGCCGTCCCGAATGTGACCACTTTCTCTCCGGCCGCTCTGTGGAGTTGCCGCTGCATCGTGTCGTACAAGGGCGGCTCGAGCGGGCGGGTTCGTTCGCCATTCCGGTGGACTGGACGATCAGCGCTCCGGTGGATGTGTGGTGGTCGGCCGCCACGTCAGCCGCCAGGCACTGCCCACGTTTCCTGGGCTGTTCAGCCGCAGACGACCCTGCCCCTCCTCCTCAGCAGCCAGCGGTGGAGGAGGAGGGGCGGAGGGCAGGTCAGGACGGAATGATCTGCCATTGCTGCCGCGTCAGTGACGCGTACGGCTGCTGTTCGATGTTGGCTCCGTCGGCGGTGCTGCCCTCGTCGACGGCGAGGCAGAGACCGCTGTAGCGATTGATGAGGAAGTAGTTTCCGTCACCGGTGGGCGTGACGGCCCAGTGCTGCTGGGGGACGTCGGAGTCCGCATAGATGGCCACATTGCCGCCGTCGTCGCGGGAGAGCCCGGCCACCTCCATGAGCTTGCCGCTGCTGACGCCCTTGATCTCGTAGTAGCCGTCGCCGGTGGAGGCGAAGGTCCACTTCTGGTTGTTCCGGTTCAGCCAGGGCCACTGGAGGATGTTGGTGCCGTTGGCGGTTCCGTTCCCGCTGACGTCGGCGACCTTGCCGCTGTTGCGGTTCACCAGCCGGTACACGGTGCCGTCGCCCGGCAGGACCCTCGAGACAAGGGCAGGCTTGACCGACCGGCCGCCGATCCTGACGCCGCTGATGTTGGCGTAGCCGCCGGTGGCCGCGTTGACCTGGATCCGTACGAAGCCCACGTTCCGGTTGGGCCACTCCACCAGCTTGGTCTTCTGGTTGCCGGCCCAGGTGCCGGTGGCGACCTGGGTGAAGTTCGTGCCGTCGGTGCTGGTGGAGATGGTGTACGAGGTGATGTCGCCGTCGGTTGAGTTGGTGCGGTTCCACTGCTTGGGCAGGTACTCCAGGGTGGAGACGTTGCTCCACACCCCGCCCAGGTCGATCGTGATCGAGTGAGGCAGGGCCGGGGACAGGCCCCAGGTCGACCAGCAGGTCTCGTAGCGGACGTCGCTGAGTCCGTCGATGGCGTTGAGCGGTCCCTCGCCGGTGCGGAAGGCGGTGGCGTACGCGTTGACCGGGGTGACGGGGTGCTCGGCGCGCAGCAGTTGGGTGGGCAGTGGCGGCCTGGAGGTGTCGGGGCTCCAGGCCGCGCCGACCTCGGCGAGCCGGTTGACGACGTTGGTGTCGAGCAGGCCGTTGCGGTTGGGCGGGCAGTTGAGGATGAAGGAGGTGTACTTCGGCTCCAGGTCGGCCAGGTGCGAGAGGATCGCGGCCCTGCTCATGAGGCCTTCGGTCGGGGTGGAGGGATGCCAGAACCAGCCGTTGCTGATGGTCTGTCCCTGCATACCGGCGTAGGTGTTGCCCGCCGGCGCCGTGACGCCCAGCGGCTCCTCGAAGAAGATCGCGTCGCTGAGGAAGGGTTCCGACAGTCCGCCGATGTCGATCATGACGCAGTCCGGCTGCAGTTCCTTCACCAGCGAACGGATCCTCTGGTACGAGACGGCCTGCTGCCCCATCTGCCAGGCGTAGCCATCAGTCATGAACATGTCGATTGTGCCGTAGTCGGTGAGCAGCTCGCGAATCTGACCGAGCATGAAGGTCATGTGGTCGGGCTTGATGGCATCGGTGATTTCGAGCCCGGTCACCTTGTGCCGACTTTCCCATGCCTCGACGCCGAAGGTGCGGTCCCAGATCGAGTAGTAGAACCCGACCTTCAGGCCCTTCGCCCGGAAGGCGTCGCAGTACGCCCGTACGACGTCCTGCTTGTAGGAGCTGTTCGCGACGTTCTGGGTGCCATAGGCGCTCGGCCACAGGGCAAAGCCGTCGTGGTGCTTGGTGGTCAGGATGCCGTAACTCATCTTCGCGGCAGCCGCCGCGTCGGCCCACTGTGCGCAGTTGACGCTCGGCGGAGCGAAGAGGGTGGGGCTCTGCCTGGGCTCGGCCCACTCCTGGTTCGTGAACGTGCCCAGGCTGAAGTGGTTGAACATGCCGAACCGCATGTCGACCATCTTGCTCAGATTGGTCTGGGTGTCCGCCGCCGCTGCCTGCGACAACAGGCCGGAGAAGCCGGGGATGACCGGCAGGGCGGTCGCGGCGCTCGCCGCACCCGCAGCGCCGAGAAACGTACGGCGAGTCATTCTTCGTGAGGACATGGCCCACTCCTGTGGATCGATGGCAGTTGTTGCGATGACGACACCTCAGGGAGCAGTCGTCGGCCTGGGCGCCGGGGCATGGACGGACTCTCGAAGTGGCGGTGAACCTTCCCTGGAACCGCAGTCCGGGCGGGTGCCATGCGGAAGGTGACCGCCCTCGGTCGGCGACCGAGCTGTCGTTGCGGTGGCTCAATCGCTTGGCTGAGCGATAAACGCGGGGGCCGTCGGCTGACCCGCTGTCAGGTGTCCTGGCCCGTCGCACCGACCTCGCCTGCAAGAGGGCGCGGAGCGGGACGAGGTACCGCACGATGGCGGGCTGGACGCTGCACGGCCGGATCCTGCGTGGAGAGGCCACAGCGGAGGGCGATGCCCGCGCTCGGCGGACCGCCGTAGCGGCGGGCGACCCTTCTGTGGCTGATCGTTGACAACGTGATCTCCTGACCTTCCCGGCACAGCACGCCGTGCTGCGGATCGACAACCGGGCGGAACGGATGGCTGGTCACCGTCAGGCGGCGAGCAGAAAAGAGGCCACCTACACGGCTGTCTTGCCCGGAGTGACATCGGATCTATTAAGGGGCTCTACTGCGGACTCTGTCTAGGGGATGGACGTATTCATGCCGATCACAGCCGATGACTGCTTAAGTTCCCGTGTCAGGTCGCCGGGTTGCGGGTTGCGACAGGCTCGATAGATCGGGTGAATGTGTGGTTGGGCGCGTCGTGCGCGGACCTTCACATGGTCGGGTGCGAGCGGCATCAGGACCGCCGCCACACACCGCCCGTCCGCGACGAAGGGGTGGTCGTCCTTGCTGGGCAGTGGCGGACCCAGGCAGGAGGCCGATGCGTCCCAAGCTGCGCTCGGGTCCGCCTCGGCGGTGAGGGCGCCGGTCGCGGTCCGGTCACTTGCGGGCGGCGGGGCGGGCCGCGAACGGCGGGCCGCCCAGGTCACCTCCGACGTGGCGTGTGACGTGTGTCACGTGGGCCCATTGGTTACGTTGAGGTGACTGGTTACCGGTGGTGAATATGGGAGTGCAGCGGGAGAACTCGCCGAAGGCAGGGTCGGCCGGGGGTCAACCGCTCCGTTCGCGAACGGCTCGCTGGTCGGCGGCGCTTGATGCCGAAACCTGACGCGTGCCGTTGATCCATTCCGAGTCGCGCCCGTCGCGCCTCGCATCCAGGCTGTAACAGTGAGTCGTACTGCCTCCATGCCGGAGGCGTGAGGAGTGTTGTCATGACCAGCAACAATGTCGACATCGCGCGTGAGTACTTCCAGGCAGTTCAGAAGGGTGACCTGGCCAAGGTCGGTGAGCTTCTGGACGAGGGGATCGTCTGGCATCAGCCCGGCGCCAACCGGTTCTCCGGTGAGCGCAAGGGGCGCGACGCCGTCTTCGCGATGCTCGGCGGGATGATGGAGGCCAGCCAGGGCTCCTTCGCCATCGACACGATCCACGCTCTCATGGGCAACGGCGACATGGTGGCAGCCTCGATCCACTTCGCCGGGCGGCGTGAGGACGCGTCCATGGGCATGGACGGCGTGGATGTCCTGCGCCTCAAGGACGGCAAGATCGTCGAGATGTGGCTGTTCTCCGGCGACCAGGTGGCCGAGGACGCCTTCTGGGGGCAGTAGGCCGCCCTCATCCTTCGGGGCGGAAGCCGCTCGGGAGATTCCCGGGCGAGCGCCCGTGGCGGCCGTCTCGCGCGCCTCGGCCCGCGAAACGAAAACGCCGAGGCCGTTGTACCTCTGAATGACGCCTCGCGGGCCGGCCCGCAGGGAGTCCGTGCGATCCAGCGGTGATCGTCGTGCACCTGGCGATGATGAACGCCCATGTTTCGGTGGGGGTTCCGGGCGCGTCATCGTCAGGTTTACCTGCACGACGTGTCGCCCTTGCTTACCGCTGGTGACCCGTCACGGTCGTTGGCGGGCATCGTAGCTCTCGCGGGCGGCGAGTACCTCGGCGAAGTGTTCCTCAGCCCACAGGCCCAGCGCCTGAAGCGGGGCGTACAGAGTGCGCCCCAGTGCGGTCAACTCGTAGTCGACCCGGGGCGGGACCTCGCCGTACACGTGCCGGATGACGAGTCCGTCGCGCTCCAGGTCCCGGAGCGTCTCGGTGAGGACCTTGGCGCTGATGCCGTCGACGCTGGTGCGCAGGTCGCGGAAGCGCATGGGGCCTTTGCTGAGCGCGATGACCACCATGGCCGTCCACTTGTTGGCGATGCGGGCGAGCGAGGTGCGGGACGGGCAGGTCGCCGTCATGACATCGAAGGCCGGAAACTCTGGCACGTCACACGCCCCATCGGTGGTTTCGAGTCGCTGTTACCGGCGGTAAGCATAAGGCCCGGCCGACGACGTCTTCACCGAGGGCGTCGCCTCGCGGCAACCCGGTGTCCACTCCTTCTCCCGCACCCACCGTGGCGGGCGATTTGGGGCGGCTCGGGTGTGGCCCTCCCCTCACACGGCCGTCTGGGCGTGGCTGAATCGACCACCGCATGGAGTCTTGTTGATACTGCTCCAAAGAAGCGCCAGGACCCTCGCACCCTTCTTGGCCCTTCTTCTCGCATGTTCTCTGGCGCTGACCACCGCAGCGCCCGCGCCCGCGGTCATGGACGCCGACTCCGGCCGGAACGAGGGGACTTACCGGACGGGCACGTACCTCGTGAAGCTGGCCGACGAGCCGCTGGCGACGTACGGGGGAGGCTTGCGTGGTCTCAAGGGGACCGCCTCCACGGCCGGCAAGCGGCTCGATGTCGGATCCGGCGCGGCCAAGTCGTATCTGCGGTACCTGGAGCGACGCCGGGACGTAGTGCTCGGTGCCGTTCCAGGCATCCAAGAGCAGTACGCCTACGCGTACACGTTCAATGGGTTCGCGGCCGAACTCACCGGCGGGCAGGCCGAGAAGCTGGCGGCCGTGCCCGGTGTGGTGTCGCTGACCCGAAGTACGGTTCTCCGAACCGCCGTCGCCGGGCGCGACGCGGTGCCGTCCGACGCCCGCCCGGCCGCCACGGTGCGGCCGGGCGGGGAGGCCGTCGCGGCCACGAACTCCGCGAAGGGCTCCTCCGGCACCGGCCACGCGTCTTCAACCGCCCCGCTGCCCGATATCCCCGCCCAACTCGGACTGTCCGGGAAGAAGGGTCTGTGGGCGAAGGTCGGCGGCCCGCGACGCGCGGGTGAAGGCATGATCATCGGGGTGATCGACAGCGGTTTCGACCCGGACCACCCGATGTTCGCGCCGCTGTCGGAGCCGCGCCCCGACGCGGACGTCATCGCCAGGAAGTGGCACGGCACCTGTGACAGGGGCGATGCGAGCCGCCCCGAGTTCCGCATCACCTGCAACAACAAGGTGATCGGCGCCCGCTGGTTCCGTGAGGGCCGATCCGACGATGAGGTGGACGCCCCCTCACCGCTGGACACCGACGGCCACGGCACCGGCGTCGGCAGCATCGCCGCCGGCGACCACGCGACTCCCGCGTCGATTCAGGGAACCTCCATCGGCGGACCCCTCAGCGGGGTCGCGCCGGCGGCCCGGCTGGCGTTCTACAAGGCCTGTTGGGGCGGTGGGTGCTTGGCCACGGCGCTCACAGCGGCGTTCGACAGTGCCGTGGCCGACGGCGTGGACGTGATCAACTTCTCGTACCGGGGGTCGCTCCTCGACCCGTTCACCCTGGAGGCCATGCGCAACGCCGCCGCGGCGGGCGTCTTCATCGCCGGGGCAGCCGGCAACAACGGCCCCCAGGCGGTGGACCACACCGCGCCGTGGATCACGTCCGTGGCCTCCACCACGCACGACGCCGAGTACCGCGCGACGCTGAAGATGGGCGACGGCCGTAGCTTCAACAACCTTTCCTACAGCCGGGACATCCCGAAGACTTTCCTGGTCCAGGCCGCCGACGTCGGCCGCACGGACCCCGCGAAGGCCACGCTGTGCCTGGACGGCTCGCTGGACCCGGCCAAGGCCCGGGGGAAGATCGTGGTCTGCGACAGAGGCGAGAACTTCCTGGACGAGAAGGTGACGGAGGTGGCCCGGGCGGGTGGCTCGGCGGTCGTCATCGTCGACACGCCGTCCAGCGGGCGGGGTGTCGTCGCCGAGCGGTACGAACTGCCGTACCTGCAACTGAACGAGAAGGACGGCCGGAAGGTGAAGGCGTACGCCGCCACCCGCGGCGCCACCGCCGCTCTCACCGGCAGCACCCGCGTTCCCCGGCAGGCCCCGGCCGTCCGCATCGACTCGTCGAGCGGCCCCGATCCCTTCAGCGGCGGCGACCTGCTCAAGCCGGAGATCGCCGCGCCGGGCGACTTCGTGCCTGCGGCCACCCTGTCGGACACCCCTGGACAGCCGGGCGGTTACGACCTGATCTCCGGTACGTCGTTCGCGGCGCCCTACGTCGCGGGCATGGCGGTGCTGCTGAAGTCCCTGCACCCCGACTGGTCACCGAGCGAGATCCGGTCGGCGCTGATGACCACGGCGACAACCACCGACAACCGTGGCGGGCCCATGGGGCGGCAGGACGCCGACTCCGCGAGCCCGCTCGACTACGGCGCCGGTGTCCCCAGGGCCGCACGGGCCGACGACCCCGGCCTGGTCTACGACTCGACTCCCGCCGACTGGAAGTCGTACCTGTGCGCCCTCGGCCAGGGGCCGATCACCGATCAGGGCAACGCCTGCGCCACCCGCCGGCGCACCGACCCGAGCAACCTCAACCATCCCGCCCTCGCGGTCGGCGACCTGGTCGCCCGGCAGACGGTCACCCGCACCGTCACCAACGTCTCCGCGCGGACCGCCGACTACAAGGCGACGCTCAAGACGCCTGCCGGCTTCAAAGCCAAGGTCTCCCCGAAGCGGCTGACCCTGAAGCCCGGCCGGACGGCGACGTACAAGGTGACCTTCACCCGCGGCGACGCCCCGTACGGCACGTGGTCCTTCGGATCCCTCACCTGGGGCGACACGCACAGTCGGCACCGGGTCACCAGCCCGCTGGCCCTGCGCGCCGCCCCCTTCCGCGCACTGCACGAGATCACGGCGGACGCCGGTGGCTCCGGTTCCGCCGCGCTCACCGCGTACGCGGACCGGGCCGGCGACCTGACAGCGACGACGAAGGGCCTGTACGCGGGCAAGAAGACGACCGGCACGCTGACGGGAACCAACCCGGACGTGGACTTCATCAGCCATCCGCGCCCCTCGGACGCGGTCGCGAAGGTACGGATCCAGGTACCGAAGGGTGCCGCGTTCACCAGAGTGGCGGTCACCTCGGCCGACCACCTGCCTGGCAGCGACCTCGACATGTACGTCTTCGACGCCGATGGTGAACCGTTCGGACGCTTCCCGGGGACCGGCTCGGACGAGCAGAACGACCTGCCGCCCGGTACCTACGACGTCTACATCGTCCAGTACGCTCTCCCGCCGGGCGCGACCGGTCAGTCCTACACCCTCTGGACCTGGCGGGTCGGCCAGGGAGCCCCCGACGCCCGCGCGCAGGTGACCCCGGCCACCCGGCCTGTCAGCCCCGGCAAGGGCGCCGAGTTCACAGTGGCCTGGCGCGGCACAGTCCCCGGCAAGCGGTACATGGGAGCCGTGGAGTACAGCGACGGCTCCACGACCGCGGGCCGCACGATCCTGACGCTGGCCCCGGGGCCATGACGGGACTGCCCCGCCGGGACGACCGAATCTGCCGTGCTTTCGGCGCGCCGAAAGCACGGTGGTGGGCAAGGACTTTCCTGCGGAGGGAGCGCGGGGGCAGGCAGGGGTGCGAGCCCCGACTCCGCGCTTGGCTCTTGGCAGGTGAACTTGCCTTCGTGCGGGCGCAGTTCAGTGTCCGCGGCTCGACACATCTGCGGCAACGGCGATGTGACCGCGAGTTGATCACGCGTGCTCGTCACAGATGTCTGTTTTCAGCTGTATCCCCTCCACTGAAGCTTCAAGGAGTTCTTGTGAGTGCTGTCCTCAACAAGTCCCGCAGCATCGCCGTGTGTGCCGCCATCGTGTGCGGGGTCTTCGGAGCCGTGCTCGTCCCGGCGGAGGAGGCCCAGGCGATCAACGTACGCCCCTCGGTTTCCTGCCCCTCTGGTACGACCTGGAACGGTTCTGCCTGCGTAGGCTGACCTCGATTGCCCCGGGACCGGCTTCGGGGCGCTGCGTCTTTGTACGGCACCCGGCCCGGGTACGGGCCGGGTGCCGTACGTCATGTACTGGAGACGCGGTCGCTCAGTTGACGGAGAACTGGCTGAAGGCCGCGGTGCCGATACTTCCGGCGTGGGCCGTGGAGAACATGCCCGCGTCCAGAGTGCTGTTCGCTCCGGTCAGCGTCGCGGTGCCGACAGTGGTCCAGGTGGTGCCGTTGGCGGAGTAGGAGCCGGTGACCGACGTGCCGCTCCTGACCAGGCGGAGCCAGACCGGGGCGACGGTGGCGCTTCCTGTCTTGATGGTGTTGGTGTCGAGGTAGCCGTCACCGTTGGAGTCCGACGACAGGGCGACTCCGTTGCTGGGGGTGGTGGCCAGGACGAGGTACCCGGCGGACGAGCCGGCGGAGGCGATGTTGTTTCGCAGCATCAGGCCGGCTTTGGCCCAGCCGTTGGTCTTGTCCTGACTGGTGACACGGACAGTGACGGTCGAGGACGTTCCAGCGGCACCGGCCTGGTAGGCGGCGGAGTACTCGTCGTCGTACGCCGTGCCGGTGCGCCACATGTCGATGCCCGCGTTGGTCAGGGAGGTCACTTGGCCGCTCTGGCTGACGGCGGCCGGGATGGAACTGTATGCCTTGTAGGGAGAGGTGACGATGCGCAGGTTGCTGAATGCCGCGCTGCCGGCGGTGGTGCTGTGGGCCGTGTGGATGACACCGGCATCCTGGGTGGTCGCCATGGACGGCAGGGTCACCGTCGAGCCGACCTGGGTGAAGGTGGATCCGTCGGTGGAGTAGTGGGCGGACACCTGGGTGGCGGTGCGGGTGAGCCGCACCCAGACCGGTGCCTTGACGGTGGCAGCGGTGTTCGTGAGCTGGTCGAGGTATCCGTCGGCGTTGGAGTCCCGCTGGAAGCTGACGCCGTTGCTCGGGGTCACCACCACAGCCGCGTATCCGGCGGAGGAGCCGTCGCCCGTCAGGTTGTTGCGCAGGACGACGCCGGCCTTGGCCCAGCCGTTGGTGTTGTCCAGGTTGTCGACCCGGGCGGTCACCGACGTGCCGTCGCCGGCTGCCCCGTTTCGGAAGACCGTGCCGTACTCGTCCTCGTGCTGTCCGCCGGCGCCCCAGATGTCCTCGCCCGCGTCGGTGATCGTGAAGTGGCCGCCGCTCTGGCCGGTGTCGGCGGGGGTGGAGGAGTAGGCGCTGTAGGGGGAGTTGACGGGGTCGGTGGTCAGCGGACGGTACAGGGGCTGGATACCGGCGTTGTTCATGACCGTCCTGGCGGCTGACGGCCAGTTGCCGTTGCTGACGACGACGGTGCCGCTCACCACGTTACCGCGGCCGTCGGTGTTGGTGATGATCGAGGAACTGTTGCTCGTCCAGTTGTCGGTCAGGGTCAGGGCGCCGGTGTTGTTGACCGAGGTGCTGTTCTGCTGGGCCCAGCGGCCGGTGTTGCGGAAGACGTTGTTGGTGTCCGTGAAGTTCCGGGAGCCCTCGTCGTGGTAGAAGCCGAACCAACCGTTGTTGTTGTGGCAGTAGTTGCGTTCGAAGGTGCTGCCCGGTGACGCCGACAGGGTGTACAGGCATCCTCCGTCGGTCATCTGCTGCATGAGGTCGTGGATGTAGTTGTCGGTGACGTGGTTGTTCGCGGCGGTGGTCGCGGTCGTGTAGGTGGGCTGGTAGTCGTACAGGCCCCGGTTGACGTAGTCCTGGCTGCCGCCTATGTCGTTGACGCCCCAGCCGTAGCCGATGGTGATGCCGGAGTAGGGCAGGTTGTACACCTCGTTGTGCGAGACGGTCGCGCCGTTCACGTAGGTGACGAGGATGGCCGACATGTCGCGGTACTCCAACGCCACGTCGTGGATGAGGTTGTTGCTGAGCGTGATGTTCTGGTTGGTCATCCGGCTGTCACTGGGGTGGTGCGCGTTTGCCTGGATGCCGCCGACGACGATGCCGCCGCCCGCGTCCTGGGTGAAGACGTTGCCGGTCGCGGTGATGGTGTCGGCGCCCAGTCCCACGCCAGAGGTGTGGGCGCCCGCGTCGTTGCCGATACCGAGGCCGCTCTGTCCGAGCTGGGTGAACCGGTTGCCGGTGAACGTGATGTGGTCGGCGGCCGAGACCTGGACGGCGGAGGGCATCTGGTCCCAGTGGGGGCGGGTTGCTTCGAAGAGCGGGCAGCCGCTCTGGCACGAGGTCAGCGCGTCCGACGGGCGGTCCCAGGTACCGGAGATGTACGCGCCGGTCTGCTGGCTGGCGTAGCCGTGGGTGGTGGGGTCCAGCCAACTGGTGCCCGAGAACTGCAGCCCGGAGAAGGCGATGTGGGTGGCGGGGGAGGCGTATGTCCCTCCGACGCCGATGAGCGACTCCAGCTTCGGCACCTCGACGTCGGCCTCACTCATGTCCTGCCCGGTGAGCGGCTTGTAGTAGAGGGTGCCGGTAGCCGTGTCGAGGTACCACTCGCCGGCCGTGTCAAGGAACTCGTAGGCGTTCTCGATGTAGAGGGGGCCGTCGTGGAAGGGGCTCGTCAGGGTGTCGTAGCCGAAGGTGTTGTTGTTCCACGCGGGCTGGGTCATGGTGATGGTGCCGCTGCTGATGCCGGTCACCGGGGCATAACGGTCGGTGAAGGATCCGATGCCGTGGATCTCGGTCCGGCCGGGCTGCGCGAGGCTGTTGAGGTAGCTCAGCGAGCTGTTCGAGAAGGTGTAGCCGCTGGTGGTCGCGGTCAGGTGGGAGCGGGTGACCGAGGAGCGCGCCCTGGTGGCCAGGACGCCGTCGACGAACAGGTGGCGCGTGTTGAAGCCGGTGCCGACGTCGGCCTTCCAGATGTTCTTGGCCGAGTCCTGCACGGTCCAGCCGGTGGCCTTCTGCGCTCCGGTGATGACGGGACGGGCGCCGAGGGCGGCCTTCCAGTTCACGGTGTGGCCGCCCGTGCCGGAGTCCGCCGAGGTGAAGGCGAGTGGCGAGGAGAGACGGTAGGTGCCGTCGGCGAGCTCGACCGTGATGTCACCGGTCATGGCGTCGTTGATCGCCCGCACTTGGGTCTTGGCCTGGGTGATGGAGCACGGCTGGCTCGTGGAGCAGGCGGTGCCGGAGCCGTTCGGCGCGGCGTACAGCGTCGTGCCGGCCGCGAAGGCGGGGCCGGCCTGAACGAGGACCGTGGCCGTCGAGGCAGTGAGGACGGCGGCTGTGGCCAGCCATGATCTGAGACGGTGAGAAACCGGGGGACGGATGCGGGTTGTTCGCACGTGACACCTTCCGGGAGGTTCGGGGGGCCCATGGGGCTCTTGGTGGGGGCAGGAGAGGCCCGGCCGCCAAGAGGGAAGGGGGTAACAGCGATGAACATTAGACGTCATACGAATTTCGTCAATAGGTTGCGCGCTGCCGGCTCGGCCCCAACCTGGACATGCGAACGCCCCCGGCCTGTCGGCTCGGGGGCGTTGTCGGTGGGAGATCTCAGGAGGCGGGCGAGCCGACGTTCGGCGAGCGGCGGCGGCTCCAGGCGGTCTGGATGTGTGCCGCCATGGCCTGCGCGGCCCCCTCGGAGTCCCGGGCCAGCAGCCGCTCGGCGACTGCGCGGTGCTCCGCGTTGGCCCGCTCGCACGCGGTCGCGTCCGGAGTGCCGTTGTACAGGAACGTCGTGCGCGCCTGGGCGTGGAGGATCCGGATGATGGAACGCCCGAGCCTGTTGTGGGATGCCTGCATGATCCGGTCGTGGAAGGCCACGTCGGTCTCGATGAAGCGTGCCGGGACGACGGTTTCCTCGTCGAGCCGGGCGAGCAGCCGCTCGATGGCTCGCAGGTCGTCGTCGGTGGCCAGGTCCGCGGCCTGGGCTGTCATCTGGGCTTCCAGTGTCGAGCGGATGTCGACCAACTGGTCGAGGACGACGAGTTGGTCGTCATGCTGGACGGTGGCGGCGAGCACGATGGGGTCGAGGAGGTTCCATTCCTCGGGCGGGGTCACGGTGGTGCCGGAGCCCTGCCGGGCGAGGACCAGCCCCTTGGCCTCCAGGGACTTCACCGCCTCACGGATGGTGATGCGGCTGACACCGAACGTCTCGCAGAGCTCGGGTTCGACCGGCAGGGTCGACCCTGGGGGAAGGGCGCCCGAAACGATCGTGTCGGTGAGGCTCTCCATGACGGCCTGCGCCAGTCGGGCCGGACGCTTGGGCCAGGGCTTGAGAACAGCCGACTCCTCTGCTCTGCCGGTGTTGTTCTTGGCCATTCGTGATCCCCCCTTGTAGGTGCGGATGGCGGCGAGTTTACTGCGCCGAACTCCTTGACAGCATTCGTATGACGACTTACGTTACACGAAAATTTCGCAGCAGTACTTCCCGTCGCAAGGGGTGCAAGCCGTGCGCATTGCCGAAATCGAGTGCCATCCGGTCCGGGTGCCGGGAGTCAGACCGCCCTTCGTCTGGCGGGAAGGACTCCTGGGCAGCCCGGCCGAGGGCCAGGCCGCAGTACTGCGCATCCGCACGGACGAAGGGGTCGAGGGGGTGGCCATGTCCCCCCGGCGGGGCAGTGGGGTCATCCTGGCGGACCTGCTGGACCGCGTACTGCGTGCGGAGTTGGTGGGGCAGGATCCCCTGCAGCGGGAATGGCTCTGGCACCGCATGTGGGAGCTGGACCGCACGGAGGAACTCCCGCTCTACCTGCTGGGGCTGGTCGACACCGCGCTGTGGGACCTGGCCGGACGACTCGCCGACCGGCCCACCTGGCAGATGCTGGGCGGTTACCGCACCTCGATACCCGCCTACGCCTCCACTGTCACCTACTCCTCGGTCGAGGAGTACCTGGACATCGCCGACCAGGCCCTGGAGCTCGGCTACCCCGCCATCAAGCTACACGCCTGGGGTGACGCCCGCCGCGACGCCCGCCTGTCGGTGGCATTGCGCGAGCATGTGGGGGATGGCGTCCCCCTGATGTTCGACGGGTCGGCGGGTTTCGACCTCCCCGACGCGATCCATCTCGGGCACGCCCTCTCGGACGCCGGCTACCTCTGGTACGAGGAGCCGATGAGGGAGTTCAGCGTCACCGCGTACAAGCGCCTGGCCGACGCGGTGGCCGTTCCCCTTCTCGTGGCCGAGACCTCCGACGGGGCGCACATGAACTCGGCCGACTTCATCCAGGCCGGCGCCGCCACCTTCGGAGTCCGCGCCTCCACCCAACTGCGCGGCGGCTTCACCGGCGCCATGCGCACCGCCCACCTCGCCGACGCCTACCGGCTGCGCGCCGAGGTGCACGGCCCGGAGATCCCCAACCGGCACCTGTGCATGGCCATCTCGAACACCACGTACTACGAGTCGCTGGTCATGGGTAACCCCATCAGCCGCGAGAGCGGCATCGACACCCACGGCCTCGTCCACGCCCCCACCGGTCCGGGCGTCGCTCTTCCGGCGGGCTTGGACTACCCTCCCGCCCTTCAGGCATTTGTCGACAAGGAGACCGTCACCCCGCCCCGGGCCTGATGACCGGAGCCCCAGGCCCGACCGCCTGTTTCGAACACCCCCGAACGCGGCGCCTCTCACCGCTGTGCGCCATTTCCCAAGATCTGAGGTCAGTCATGAACGACGACGTTCCGGTTTCCTCCCGCCGCCATCTCAGACACACGGCCGTCGCCCTCCTGGGTGCCGTCTCCCTCCTCTCGCTCGCCGCCTGCGGAAGCGCGGACCCCACACCCACGGCGACTTCCTCCCCGGGCTCCTTCAAACCTGTCGCACAGAAGGAGGGCAGCGAGATCACGGTCTGGGCGGACGCCACCCGTGTGCCCGGCGTGCAGGCGTACCAGAAGGCGCACCCGGACGTGAAGATCAAGATCGTCACGTACAGCGGGGACGCCAACGGCGCCAACGACCTGCAGACCAAGGTCCAGCTGTTCGACCGGACCGGCAGCGGGTGGCCCGACGTCGCCTTCAGCGCCAATGTCAACGACGCCAGCTGGGCGTCCCAGGGCAAGACCCCCTATGCCGCGCCCCTCAACCAGGACGTGGTCGCCCAGTCCACGCTCAAGGGCTTCGCCGACGGCGCGCTCGACCCCTGCACCTTCAACGGCAACACCTACTGCCTGCGCAACGACCTGGCGCAGAACGTGCTCTGGTACAACAAGAAGCTCATGGACGAGTTCGGGTACTCCGTCCCGACCACCTGGGAGGAGTACCAGGCACTCGGCAAGAAGGTCGCCAAGGAGCACCCCGGCTACCTGGTCGGAACCGCCGGGGACGCCTGGAGCCCCGAGGTGTACTTCTGGGCGAGCCAATGCCCTGCCAGCACGGCGACCGGCGCCAGGAAGGTCAAGGTCGACCTCCAGGATTCCAAGTGCACCCGGATGGCCAAGCTGCTCGACAGCCTGATCGCCAAGGGCTCGGTCTCCAAGGACACCGTCTTCAGCGCCGGCTTCGTCAAGAACAAGGCGAGCAAGGTCCTCATGCTCCCCGGCCCCTCCTGGTACGGCCAGGTGCTCTTCAACTCCACCTTCAAGATCCCCAAGGGGCAGATCGCCGCCGCCTCACCCCTGAAGTTCGAGGGCGACGCAAAGAACTACACCGGCAACGTCGGCGGTGGCCTGTGGTTCGTCTCCTCCCACAGCAAGAACCTCAAGGCCTCTTCCGACCTGGTGACCTGGATGGCGACCTCCAAGGCCTACCAGGCCACCGCGGGCACCTATCCCGCGTACGAGCAGGCAGCCGTCGCCTGGCTCGCCGGCCAGCGGAGGACCGGCTACTTCGCCGAGGACGTCAGCCCGGCCTTCCAGGAGGCGGCGGAACTCATCTGGCCCGGCTGGTCCTCCACCCAGTACAGCCAGGAAGCGATCTACTCCTCCACCGTGATCCCGGCCCTGAACTCGGGCAAGACCCTCACCGACACCCTGGGCACCTGGCAGACGGCCATCACCGACAAGGCCAAGTCCCTCGGATACACCGTCAACTAGCGAAGCGGACCGATGACCACCCACCTCGCAACGGAGCGGAGCGGCCGCCGCGGCCGCTCGGCCCGTAACCCGGTCGGACGCGCCGGTTACGTCTTCGTCTCCGGCTATGTCCTCCTCCTGCTCGCCTTCGGCGTCCTGCCCACCGGTTACGCGGTGTGGCTGGCACTGTCCAACTCCCGCAACCAACTCGTGGGACTCGGCAACTTCACCCGGACGTTCGCCGACTACCGCTTCGGTCCGGCCTTCCTCCACATCGGCCTGTACCTGGTGGTCTGGCTGGCCAGCCTGATGATCCTGGTCGTACTGCTCTCCCTGATGCTGCACGGCCGCATGCGCAGAACCTCCACCAGCCTGCGGTTCCTGTTCTACCTGCCGGGTGCCCTCGCAGGGGTGGCGAGCGTACTGCTCTTCCTGATCCTCCTCGACCCGGCTGCCAGTCCCGTCGGCTGGCTGCTGAAGAGCTTCGGCTGGAACACCCTCGCCCAGGTCAACGCCCCCGGCCACCTGCCGGTGCTCTTCACCGTCATCGCCTTCTGGACCGGAGCCGGCGGCTGGATCGTGGTCATGTACGGCGCGCTCAACAGCATCCCCGACGAAATCCTGGAGGCCGCTCGCATCGACGGCGCCAGTACGCTCCAGATCGCCCTGCGCATCCAGATCCCGATGATCACCAAGTGGATCGCGTACATGCTGATCCTGGCCTTCGCCGCCGGCACCCAGCTCTTCGTCGAGCCGCAACTGGTCTCCCTCGCCAGCTGGGGCATGATCCCCGACAGCTGGTCACCGAACCAGCTCTCCTACCAGTACGCCTTCCAGGCAGGCGACTTCAACGGCGCGGCGGCGCTCTCCGTCGACCTCCTCCTCCTGGGCCTCGCCTGCGCGGCGCTCGTCGTCTTCCGTACGGGCCTGTTCGACAGGGACGAAGGATGACCACAGCTCCCACGACCACAGCCCGCCGAACCCCGCCGTCCCATGCCGCCGTCGCCCGCACCAGCCCGAGGAAGCCCATGAGCCGCAAGCGCCGCCCAAGCTCGCTGGCCGCCAGGCTGGCCTGGTTCATCGTCATGGGCCTGTCCGCGCTGTTCTTCTGTGTGCCGGTGGTGTGGCTCCTGCTGGCCCCGACCAAGACCGACAGCCAGATCGTGCGGGACAGCCCGTTCTCCTTCGGCTCTCTCGGCTCGATCGCCGACGCCTGGAATCACCTCTACGCCTTCCAGGACGGCGCCATCCTCACCTGGCTGCTCAACTCGGCGCTCTACACGTTCGGCGCGCTGGCCGTGACCCTGGTGACGTCGATCCCCGCCGGGTACGCGCTGGCTCTCACCCAGTTCATCGGGCGACGGATGCTGTTGACCATCACCATGCTCGTGATGCTCATGCCGACGGCCGCGATGGTGCTGCCCCTGTACCTGGGCATGAACGCCGTGCACCTGGACGGCACGATCTGGTCGGTCATCCTGCCCTTCTCCTTCTTCCCGTTCGGGGTCTACCTCACCTACATCTACTTCTCCTCCAACGTCCCCTCCGACCTGCTGGCCGCAGCGCGCATCGACGGCTGCTCCGAGTGGCAGGTGTTCCGTCTCGTCGCGATGCCGCTGGCCAAGCCCGTGATCGCCCTGGTCGGCTTCTTCAACTTCGTCGGCAACTGGAACAACTTCTTCCTGCCGTTCGTGATGCTGCCCGACAGCTCCCAATACCCGGCCCAGGTCGGGCTGAACAACCTGCTCGCCGCCTCGCCACTGTTCAACACCTCCGGCGGCGCGGGAAACCAGATCATGCGGCCCGAACTGGCCCTGGCCACCCTGGTGACCATCGTCCCCGTTCTGATCGTGTTCCTCTTCTCCCAACGCGCTCTCGTGTCCGGCATGCTCGCCGGCGCGACAAAGGAGTGAGGCGGCAACCACCCCCGGTGACTCCTCCGTCCACCCATGGCCCGCCGAGACGGACGGGAGTCGTCGAACGTGCTCGGCGCCCTGTCGGTACCACGTACTGACAGGGCGCCGGAACCGCCTTCCCCTTTCGCCGATGCGTCGCAAGGCACGCCCTGTCCGGGCTGTCCGGCAACACGGCCCACATTCACCGGAAGGACCCGATGAAACGCGTTGCCCAGACGATCCGCCTGCGGCCGGAACACCGTGACCTGTATCTGCGCCTGCACTCCGCGGTATGGCCGGGTGTCGAGGCCGCGCTGAGAGCCGCGAACATCCGCAACTACAGCATCTTTCTGCGCGACAACACGCTGTTCGGCTACTTCGAGTACCACGGCGACGACTTCGAGTCCGACATGGCCGCGATCGGCGCCGACCCGGCCACCCAAGCCTGGTGGAAGCTCACCGGCCCCTGTCAGGAGCCCTGGGCCGATAGCGGCACCGGGGGCACCTGGTCGGACCTGACCGAGATCTGGCATCTGACCCCTCGGCGACAGCCGTCTGACAACCACCCACGGCAAGGAGACGCCCAGTGAAACTGCTACGAGTCGACGCCCCCGGACAGGAACGTCCCGCTGTCCGCACCGGCGACGGCCGGCTGCTGGACCTGTCGTCCGTGACGCCGGACATCGACGGCGTCTTCCTGGCCTCGGGCGGAGTCGACCGGGCGCGCGTCGCCGTCATGGCGGGGGAGCTGCCCGAACTGGACCCCGCCGGCCTGCGCGTCGGTGCCCCCGTCGCCCGACCCGGCAAGATCGTCTGCGTCGGTCTGAACTACCGCGATCACGCCGCCGAGACCGGTGCGGCGCTGCCCACGCGTCCGGTGGTCTTCATGAAGGACTCGGGCACGGTCGTCGGCCCGTACGACGAGGTGCTGATCCCCCGCGGCTCCGTGAAGACCGACTGGGAGGTCGAACTCGCGGTCGTCATCGGACGACGGGCCCGCTATCTCGAGGGTCCGGAAGCGGCGCGGGCCGTGATCGCGGGGTACACGGTCAGCCACGACGTCTCCGAGCGCGAGTTCCAGCTGGAGTACTCGTCGCAGTGGGACCTCGGCAAGTCCTGCGAGACGTTCAACCCCCTCGGTCCGTGGCTGGTCACCGCCGACGAGGTCGGCGATCCGCAGGACCTCGGGCTGCATTTGAGCGTCAACGGGGTGAAGCGGCAACATGGCCGCACCGGCGACATGATCTTCCCGGTCGACCACCTCGTGTCGTACCTGAGCCAGTACATGGTCCTGGAGCCGGGCGACGTGATCAACACCGGGACGCCCGCGGGCGTGGCCCTCGGCCTCCCCGGCACCCCCTACCTCCGCCCCGGCGACACCGTCGAGCTCTCCGTCGACGGCCTCGGCGCCCAGCGCCAGACCTTCGGCCAAGCGTGAAAGAGGCCCCTGTGAGCAACTTGAGCGGCTTGTCAGGGCTCAAGGCCGCCGTCACCGGCGGCGCGTCCGGCATCGGGCTGGCCACATCCCGGATGCTGGCCGAGCACGGCGCCACCGTGGCCGTCATGGACCTCGACCCCTCCGGCGCCCCCGAGCCGCTGATCGCCATCCAGACCGACCTCGGCGACGACGCATCGGTACGTGTCGCCGTGGAGGTGACTGCCGGGCAGCTCGGCGGCCTGGACATCCTGGTGAACAACGCGGGCATCGGCGCCATGGGTACCGTCGAGGACAACCCCGACGAGGAGTGGCACCGCGTCCTCGACGTCAACGTCCTGGGAACGGTGCGCACCACGCGCGCCGCCCTGCCGTATCTACGGCGCTCGTCGCACGCGGCAGTCGTCAACACATGCTCCATCGCGGCCACCGCGGGCCTTCCCCAGCGCGCCCTGTACTCCGCCAGCAAGGGCGCCGTGCTGTCGCTGACCCTGGCGATGGCCGCAGACCACGTCCGTGAGGGCATCCGCGTCAACTGCGTCAACCCCGGCACCGTCGACACGCCCTGGGTAGCCCGGCTCCTGCACGCCGCAGACGACCCGGAGGCGGAACGCGCCGCCCTCGACGCACGCCAGCCCCAGGGCCGCCTGGTCACCGCGGACGAGGTGGCGGCGGCCGTGGTCTACCTGGCGAGCCCAGCCGCAGGGTCCGTCACCGGCATGGCCCTGGCCGTCGACGGTGGCATGCAGGGGCTGCGGCTCCGCCCGGCGGGCGGCTCATGAGAGAGACGACGCTGGGCGGCACCGGTGTCAAGGTCACCGAGCTGTCGTTCGGGGCCGCCGGCATCGGCAACCTCCTCCACCCGGTCACCGACGAGGCCGCCTTCGCCACGGTGGAGACGGCCTGGAACGCGGGTGTACGCACCTTCGACACCGCCCCGCACTACGGACTCGGGCTGTCCGAGCGACGCCTGGGCGCCGCGCTGCGCGGACGCGACCGCGACACGTACACCGTCTCCACCAAGGTCGGACGACTGCTCGAACCCAACCCTGAAGGCGGCCGGGGCGACGATCTCGCCCACGGCTTCGCCGTGCCCGACACCCACCGGCGGGTCTGGGACTTCAGCCGCGACGGAGTCCTGCGCTCCCTGGAAGCGAGCCTGGACCGTCTCTGCCTGGACCGGGTGGACATCGCCCTGCTGCACGACCCGGACAACCACGCCGAGCAGGCTCTCACCGAGGCATATCCAGTGCTGGAACGGTTGCGCGGTGAAGGCGTCGTCAAGGCGATCGGCATCGGAGTGAACCAGTGCGCACTCCCCGCCCGCTTCCTGCGCGAGACCGACATCGACGTGGTCCTGCTCGCCGGCCGCTACACCCTGCTGGAGCAGGAGGGGCTTGCGGAGGTGCTGCCGGAGGCCGCCGCCCGAGGCAGAAGTGTCATCGTCGGCGGGGTGTTCAACTCGGGCCTGCTCACCGACCCGCAACCCGGGGCCACGTACGACTACGCGCCCGCTCCGCAGCATGTACGGGACCGGGCCCTGCGCTTGAAGGCGGTCACCGAACGCCACGGCGTACCGCTGCGCGCAGCCGCGCTGCGCTTCCCGCTCGGCCATCCGGCGGTCGCGAGCGTGCTGTCGGGCGCGCGTTCCGCCGAGGAGGTCCGCGACACGGTGGTCCAGATGCGTCGAACGGTACCGGCCGCGCTCTGGGAGGGACTGAGCGCCGAGACACTGCTGCCGCCGCACGTCCCCGTCCCCGCCGCCACACCGGTCGACGAAGCCGATCGACCGAGGGAGGAGTCGAAGAGTCGTGGAGGTGACCGCCATGGAGGGGAACACCGCTGAGGGACTCATAGACGCACACCACCACGTGTGGGACCTCTCCGTCCGCGACCAGGACTGGATCACCGGACCGGAACTCGTCCCGCTGCACCGCGACTTCCTCCTCGCCGACCTGGAGCCCGAGGCCCGGACAGCCGGTGTCACCGCGACGGTTCTGGTCCAGACGATCGACGTGCCGGAGGAAACGCCCGAGTTCCTGGCATTGGCACAGGACAGCGACCTGGTGTCCGGCGTCGTGGGCTGGACCGACCTGACCTCCCCGGACGTCTCCAGCGCGCTCGCGGCGCTGCGGGAGGGGCCGGGTGGTGAGCACCTGGTGGGCATCCGCCACCAGGTGCAGGGCGAATCCGATCCGCGCTGGCTGGTGCGGCCGGACGTGCTGCGTGGGCTCGCCGCGGTAGCCGAAGCGGGGCTCGTGTACGAGCTGGTCGTCCGGCCCCACCAGCTCGCGGCCGCGCATGAGGCCGCCCTACGGCTTCCCGGCCTCACCTTCGTACTCGATCACGCGGGCAAGCCCCCCATCGCCTCGGGCGAGCTGCGGCCATGGGCGGACGCGGTGTGCCTGCTGGCCTCGCTGCCCACCACCGTCTGCAAGCTCTCCGGCATGGTGACAGAGGCCGATTGGGACCAGTGGAGCGTCGAGGACCTCCGGCCCTACGCCAACACGGTGCTGGAAGCCTTCGGACCGCGGCGGCTGATGTTCGGCTCCGACTGGCCCGTCTGCCGACTGGCCGCCACCTACACCGAAGTCATCTCCACCGCACGGGAGTTGACGGCCGCACTCCAACCCGCCGAACGCCACGAAGTCTTCGCTGGAACCGCTCTGCGGACCTACGGCCTGACCTCCACCAGCTCCCCGGCCGCTCAGGAAGCACCATGCGCAAAGCCCTCTTCATCACCTGTTTCAACGACATGATGTTCCCCCGCACCGGTCAGGCGGTGACCGAGGTGCTGGAAAGGCTCGGCCACACCGTGGAGTTCCCGCGGGGCCAGACCTGCTGCGGCCAGATGCACTTCAACACCGGATACCGCCCCGAGACCCTGCCCATGGTCCGTCGCTTCGCCGAGGTCTTCGCGGACTACGGCTGGCGGTCACCGCCGAACTCGACGACTGGGAGGACCTGCGGGAGACGGCGGCAGCCGTCAAGCGCCGCACCCTGCGTCACCTCGACCGCCATCTCCTGCGGCTGGAGGAGACGGTGACCGCCGCCGGTGGCACGGTCCACTGGGCGGCGGACGCGGCCGAGGCGAACGCGGTCGTGACGCGGCTGGTGCAGGCGACCGGAGAGACCGAGATCATCAAGGTCAAGTCGATGGCGACTCAGGAGATCGGACTGAACGAGGCACGAGCCGAAGCGGGCATCCGCGCCTACGAGACCGATCTCGCCGAACTGATCGTGCAGTTGAGCGGTGACCGCCCTCGCACATCCTCGTACCGGCCATCCACCGGGGCCGCTCCGAGATCCGTGAGATCTTCCGGCGGCAGATGGGGAAGTGGGGCCGACCGGCCCCCGAGGGACTCACCGACGACCCGCGTGACCTGGCCGAAGCGGCCCGGCTCCATCTGCGGGAGAAGTTCCTGCGGGCCAAGGTGGCCGTCTCCGGGGCCAACTTCGCTGTCGCCGACACCGGAACGGTTGTGGTCGTGGAGTCGGAGGGCAACGGGCGGATGTGCCTGACCCTGCCGGAGTCCCTGATCACCGTCATGGGCATCGAGAAAGTCCTGCCCTCCTTCGCCGACCTGAACGTCTTCCTCCGGCTGTTGCCCCGCTCGTCCACGGGGGAGCGGTTGAATCCGTACACCTCGCTGTGGACCGGCGTCACCGAGGGGGACGGGCCGCAGGGTCTTCATCTGGTGCTCCTCGACAACGGCCGCTCGTCAGCCGGGCGCCGAAGGCGGCGAGCCGCTGGACCGCCGCCAGCCGCCCCGGAGACCGTTGTCGTCCCTCAAGGAAGCCGGCACCTGGACGGTGGTGTGGATCGTTCTGGCCGTCGTCTTCGGGGTCGGGATGTGGAACTTCGCTGGGGGCGGGCCCATGGGGGAGTTCTTCGCCGGGTACATCACAGAGAAGTCGCTCAGCGTCGACAACCTCTTTGTCTTCGTGCTGATCATGGCCAAGTTCGCGGTGCCCTCGCAGTACCAGCAACGGGTGCTGATGGTCGGCGTGTTGGTGGCGCTGGTGCTGCGGGCAGGCTTCATCGCGGCAGACGCGGCGATCATCTCCGCCTTCTCCTGGGTGTTCTACATCTTCGGTGCCTTCCTGATCTGGACCGCGTGGAAGCTCGTCCAGGACGCACGCAAGCACGACCACGAGGAGGAGTACCAGGAGAACGAACTGCTGAAGTTGGCGGAGCAGCGCTTCGGGGTGGCCGACCGTTACCACGGCACCAAGCTGTTCGTCACCGAGAACGGCAGACGGGTGATGACCCCGATGCTGGTCGTGATGCTCGCGATCGGCTCCACGGACGTCCTGTTCGCCCTCGCCTCCATCCCCGCCATCTACGGCCTGACACAGGACCCGTACATCGTGTTCACCGCGAACGCGTTCGCGCTGATGGGTCTCGGGCAGCTGTACTTCCTCATCGGCGGCCTGCTGAAGAAGTTGGTCCACCTCTCCTACGGCCTGTCGATCATTCTGGGGTTCATCGGCGTCAAACTGCTGCTGCACGCGCTGCACGAGTCCGGCGTCCACGTCCCCGAAATCAGCTTCCCCTTCTCGCTCGGCTTCATCGTGCTCGTCCTGACGGTCACGACCCTCACCAGCCTGCGCGCCTCGAAGAAGCAGGCGGTGGCTGAGGCCGGGTAGTGGACTGACGCCAGGAACTGTCGCGCCGCCTCGGGACTGCGTCGGCGGTCGGCCTGCGAGTACGAGCACCGTCCCGGCAACGCCGCCTCTCTCGCGTCCCCCGGGCCCACACGGGTCATCGGGTCTCCGCGCCGGGGGTCGGTGCGGAGGTCGCGTAGCGCTCGACGGTTGCTCTGCGTGAGCGTGATCTCTGACCGGACAGGGAAAACACGCGTGACTGTGATCCGTGAGCTCGACGTCTCACTGGTGGACGTATCGCATGTCCGGAAGTGTGGTGGTGAGGAAAACGAATCGACCGACTCCGCCGAAAATTCGGCTGGTGAGATTGTTTCGGCGGAGTCGGTCGAACGAACATCAGGTCACGCGGAGGGCGCTCCGGTGAGCACTTCCACCCGGCCGGAGTCGAGCGAGTAATAGGCGCTGACCACGGCCAGGGAACCCTTCTTCACCAACGGGGCGAGATCCCTGTTGGACCGCAGAGCGGCAGAGGTCTGCTTGACG
The DNA here is from genome assembly GCF_033794485.1 of Streptomyces sp. MB09-02B. Classification (NCBI taxonomy): domain Bacteria; kingdom Bacillati; phylum Actinomycetota; class Actinomycetes; order Kitasatosporales; family Streptomycetaceae; genus Streptomyces; species Streptomyces sp. MB09-02B. Next base: position 49,098 of record NZ_JARGEE010000005.1, on the reverse strand, counting down.
TGGATGCGGGTCATGGCATCCACCGGGTCGTCATGCTTTTCCTTGACGGTCTCCTTGTACGCCGGGCGCAGCGCGTCGGCGATCGACTGGAGGTTTCCGGGGAGCTTCTTGCCGTCGCGCATGGCCTCGTACGACGCCTTGACGGCACCACAGCGCTGGTGGCCGAGGACGACGATCAGGGGGGTGCCGGAGGTCATGGGCCCGTACTCGACGGAACCGGTGACCACCGAGTCGACGACCTGGCCGCCGGTGCGCATGACGAACAGATCGCCGAGCCCGGTGTCGAAGAGCAGCTCCGGCGGCACCCGGGAGTCGATGCACGAGAGGATCACTCCGAAGGGATCCTGCTCCGCGGCCACGAATTCCCGCCGCTCGGGGTCTCGGTCGGGATGCCTGAGGTCACCCTCCTGCCAGCGCTTGTTGCCGTCCATCAGCCGTGAGAACGCACTCCACGGCGAGGAGGGGCGGGCGCCCGCGGCCGGCGGGGCGGACGTGGCCGCTGCGTTTGCCGCCTTGCTTGCTTCCTTTTCGTCCGTCTTCGAGGAACAGCCGGAGAGGACGGCGGCGGTGGCTGCCAACCCCCCGGTGAGAATGGTTCTGCGGAGTGGGTGTCCAGCTATAGACATTGGTCGTTCTTTCATTCGTTCTCACGCCGGATTCCCCCCGAGCGCTTTGAGACACGTAGTTATATCAGGAGATAGGTAACGCGATGTAAAAGGCCGACAGGCGGCTGTGCGCTGAAGCGAGGGAAGGCGTGTGGAAAATGTGCATGCCGTGTGGGAATTGCTGCGGGCGGGGGATCTGCCCCGATCGCGGGACGAAAACCCTGTGAATCCGTCCTCGGCGGGCCAGGTGGATGTGGCGTGCGTCACGCTGGCCCATTGGTTACCTTGATGTAACTGGTTACGGATCGTGAGTATGGGGGGCGCCCCCTGAACTGTCGCCCGGAGTCCGATTCCCCCCGAGTGCCCGGGCGGCAGCAGGCCCCGGCGGTCCTTGACACCGGCCGTCGGGGCCGCTTTCCCCGCCGGAATCGGGGAGGGCCCGCCCGCCGCAGGCGCCGCGGAGAGCTACGAGGCCGTGGGGTGCTGGCGGATCGCTCGATCGCGCCCCTGTCCGCGTGGGCGTACTGCTCCTTGCTGTCTTGAACGGCGCGCCGCGACCCGGCGTCGGCCGCGCAAGCCGCGCCCCCCGTACGCCGCCGACGGCTCGTCGGCCGGCCTCACGAGCATGGACGGCGTGGACGTCCTGCGCCTCAGGGAGGGCGGATCGTCGGGATGTGACTGTTTCTCAGGCGGCTGACGACAGGCGGCCGAGGGCGCGCCTCCGGGGGCGGTGAGCCGCCCGCACCCTCTCCGACACAAACCGTCCGACCTTCGTGCAGTCGGCGATGGCGGACGCCATGACGGCGCGCATGCTGACCGTCCCCGTGCTGACCGACTCGGTGCCGAACGTCTCCGTGCCGACCGCCGCGCTGCCGCTGTCCGCACGAGGCCGCAGCGACTTCAGGACGCCGCCCGCACCGTTGGGTTCGCCAACCAGTCACGGTCCCTGGCGGGTGTCGAAGCGCTCGCGTGCCGCGAGTACTTCGGCCATGTGCTCCTCGGCCCAGAGGCCCAGTGCGTGAATCGGGGCGTGCAGGGTGCGCCCCAGTGGGGTCAGTTCGTATTCGACCCTCGGGGGCACCTCGGCATACATGTGGCGGGTGACGAGTCCGTCCCGTTCCAGGTCTCGAAGGGTCTCGGTGAGGACCTTGGAGCTGATGCCGTCGACGGTGGCGCGCAGGTCGCGGAACCGCATGCGCGTGCGGTCGGCACTGAGGGCGATGACCACCATGGCCGTCCACTTGTTGGCGATGCGAGCGAGCGAGGTACGGGACGGGCAGGTCGCCGTCATGACATCGAAGGCCGGAAGCTGTGGCATGCGCCACATCCCCTCATTGGTTCACGTTGGACTGGCTGATTATCGGTGGTGAGTGTAAAGCCTCAGCAGGCAGCTCGGTTGAGGAGAAACCGATCATGGAGCCCGCCACCACACTCGACGTCGCCAACCGCTACCACGTCGTCCGCTGGAGTCGCTCGGTGCCCTGAGGAGCCCTTGTATCCCGAGACGGGGTCCGGTCCAACGCTTCGCGTACGGACGATCACGGTCGGCGGGGCGATCTGTGGTCCCGGTACACCGAAAGGCTGGTGTCCGGGTACCCGCGGCCTCCGGCGCGCGAGGCCCCGGTTGTGCCGGCGCCAACTGGCCGGGATCGGCTGGACGTCCGGGTCACGAGAAGCGTTCCCGGTAGTCGAGGGGTGAGATCCGCAGGATCTGGTGGAACGACCGCAGCATCGTGGCCTGTGTCCCGAACCCCGTCTCGCGAGCGATGGATTCGGGGCTGCGGGGCGTCTCAGTGAGGAGGCGGGAGGCGGCTGCCACGCGGGCCCGCTCGACGTATTCGCGCGCCGACATGCCGACCTGGGCGCGGAACAGGCGGGTGAAGTGGCGCTCGGAGACGCCTGCCCGGTGGGACAGGGAACGGATCGACAGGTCACCGCCCGGGTCGTCGAGGATCAGCCGCTGCACCTCGCGCAGTGCCGGGCTGTGTGCGTCGGGGCCGAGCGGGTCGACGAACTGGAGCTGACCTCCTGGCCCGTGTCGGTATGTGACGAGGAACCGGGCGACCTGCTGGGCGATGTCGCGGCCCAGGTCGTCCTCCACGAGGGCGAGGGCCAGCTCAAGGCCGGAGGCTGCGCCCCCGGAGGTCGTGATACGACCGTCTCGTACCACAGTGTTCCGTGCGTCGGCCTCGACTGCCGGGTGACGACGGGCGAGTTCGTCGGCGAACTCCCAGTGCGTGGCCGCCCTGCGGCCGTCGAGAAGCCCGGCGTCGGCCAGGAGGAAGGCGCCGGTAGACACCGAAGCCACGCGCTGGGCCCGCCGGGCCAAGGAACCCACCGCGTCGACGGTCGCCCGATCGACGGCAGGGATGCCATCCGTCCCCGCCACGATCAGCGTGTCGACTCTGTCCACGTCCACCGTGCCGTGGTCCGGTTGGACCGTGAGTCCGCCGGAGGCGTGGACAGGGCCGCCGTCCGAGGAAGCTGTCCTGACCTCGTATCGGCAGGTTCCCCGACTCATGCCGCCGACTGTGGCGAAGACATCGGCTGGCCCTGAGAAGCCGAGGCTCTGGACCCCGTCGAAGAGCAGGATGAGCACCAGGTGGGGCTGCTGATGCCCGATCGTATGGTCTGGACTGTTCACTGCGACCTCGCTCGTACGCGCATGATCATGTGCACGACTGTCATCCATGGGGGTGCTCGGAACTGTTCGGTGAGGGGAAGGGCACCGACCCGCGCTGCGGAAGGACGGTGCCGGCGCCCTTCGATCACACGGCCGACGGGGTCGCCTCGGCCGTCGCCTCGGCCTCGGCCAGCAATTCGATGAGCGTCGCCCGACCACGGGCCACGCGCGAGCGGACCGTTCCGACGGGGCAGCCGCTGGCCTCGGCCGCCTCCGCGTAGGGCAACCCCAGCAACTGGGTGAGTACGAACGCCTCACGGCGCTCGTCGGGCAGCGCGTCCAGCAGGTCGAGCAGCGCGACGCCGTCTTCGAAGCCGGGCAGACCGCTCGGCTGCGCGCGTTCGACCATGGTTCTCCAGTCGCCCGTGACGCACAGGCGTGGCCGGGCGGCGGCGTACCGGTAGCTGTCGATCACCGCGCGGCGTGCGATGGACAGCAGCCACACCCGCGCTGAGGAACGCCCCTCGAACCGGTGGAGGCTGCCGAGCGCCCGCAGGAACGTGTCCTGGGCAAGGTCGTCTGCGGCCTGCGGGTCGGAGGACAGACGCGCAACATAGCGGACGACGTCGGGGTGCAGGGCCCGTACGAAACGGTCGATGGCGGCCGGGTCGCCGGCGCGGGCGGCGAGCGCCCAAGCGGTCGTCGACTTGTCGAACGACACCACCGCACCGTCGTTGTCCATCCCTCTGCGTCTGTCGCGGGAGGCAGGCAGAACAGGAGTGATCACCTGATGTCCTTCTCGGGTTGTCCGGCATCCGGCACGGCGGCACGCGGGACCGCGCGAGGGCACGACAGCGGTGTGACCGCCTGCGGATGGGTCCGGGAATGAAGGGGAGACGGCCGCACGATGTGTACGGCCGATGCCCGAGGCGCGGGTGTCGACGACACGACACCCGTCTACTGCCCCGAGGAGCCGGCTGTCTCAGACGACAGCGGTCCCGGCCGGAGGCCCCCGAGGAGTGATCGAGTGAACGAGAAGAAGGCGCGGTGGCACCCGCTCCGAGCGGGCGCGGTGGCGACGGACGCCCAGTCGGCGCGGCGGCATGACGACAGCGAAAAGCAGCCGCAGGGGTGCGGCCAGCCAGCCGGCGGCGGCCCGCAGGACACGGAACGCGGCACGCTCCCCATGGGCCAGCCACAGGCCGCACAGCAGCGCGGCGAGTGTGTGGGCGGCCAGCATGCCGAACGACGACATGCTGCCCATGTCGTGCCCCGAGGAGCCCATATGCCCCATGTACACCGCGTGGACCGTGGACATGTGACCCATGTCCATGGAGTGCGTGGACATGGCGCTCATGTCGTGGCCCATGGACTCCATGACGTGGCCCGGGCCCTTCGAGCCGGGCGACATGTCCGGTCCGGCCGCGCTCGTGGCGGTCGCCTGCGCGAGTTCGAAGACCGAGTGGAGCACACCCTGGGTGATCATGACCAGACACACCACCAGCGAAAGTCCGCGCTCACGATCCGCGAGGCTCCAGCCCGCACCGCCTATGACGGCGAGCCCGGCCGCCAGCGCCCACCACGGGACGGTGGCGCCGGACATCAGGACGTGGCCGAGTGCGGCGAGCAGCACGCAGACGGCCGCGAAGACCACGGCCCGTATCGCGCGCGTACACCACCCAGCAGTCATGACAGCTCTCATCCTCGCATCCAGGGCCTCGGCAGAACACGCCGATGGGCCCGAACTCGGTGCACGCTTCGCCGACATGTGAGGATGCTGGATCTGTTCCGAGACCGGCTGTCCACCCAGTCGCGCGGCTTCCCACCGGACCCACCGCATCGGGAGGGCACCGCCCTGTCCTTCTCCCTGCGAGGTAACCGTCACCGTCACCGCGTGCGCGGCCTGCATGCTCGCCGAGAGGGTCACCGACGGGTTGCCCGCCCGGATCAGCCAGGACCTGGACTGCGCCGAGATCACCACCACGCCCGCACCCCGAACACGCCCTCCCGCGGCGAGCCAATGGGCGGGTCGCCGGTCACGCCCCGCCCATGCCTGGGCGGACCACAACCGCTATGGCCTTCATCCGACCGCTTCGTGCGAAGTGCAGTGTGAACGGCACGAGGTCGCCCTCGCGCCACGTCTCCTTCGCCCTCACCGTCACATCGGTGCCGAACGGAGACATGGCGAGGCTTCCGCCGGCCGGGACGGCGGCGGAGTCCACCGTCTGCCCGTACGCCGCCCGTGCGCCGGCCATGCGGTGACGGCTGAGCGTGGCGTCACCGGCGTCGGAGGCGGACGTGACCCTCAGCAGCCGGTCGTCCGCGCCGCCGGAGTTGGTGATGCGGAAGAACGCCGAGGTCTCTCGGGTACTGCTGAACGGGAGGAAGACGCGTCCGCCGGTGACCGTGATCCGTGCGGGGCTGCCCGCGTTGCCCTGCGCGACCCAGGTCGTGAGGCCCCCGAGAGCGACGCCGCACGCGGCGACGGGCGCGAGCGCGGTGATCAGGCTGTCGGTGACTCGGCGGCGGGTCGGACGCCACCGGCGCTGTCCGGTCATCGGGCACCGCCCCGGGTCCGCGACGGCTGCCAGGCCCGCAGACGCAGACTGTTGCCGACCACCAGCAGGGAGCTCACCGACATCGCCGCCGCGGCGAGCATCGGGTTGAGCAGTCCGACCATGGCGAGCGGCACGGTCACCACGTTGTAGCCGAACGCCCACAGGAGGTTGACGCGGATCGTGCGGAGGGTGCGCCGGGCGAGCCGGACCGCGTCGCCCAGGGCCTCGATGTCACCGCGTACGAGTGTCACGTCGGCGGCCCCGATCGCCACGTCCGTGCCACCTCCCATGGCGATGCCGAGGTCGGCTCCGGCCAGCGCGGCGGCGTCGTTGACCCCGTCGCCGACAACCGCGACCCGGTAGCCTCGCTCCCTCAACTCCCGTACGAGGTCGGCCTTGTCCTCGGGCGTGCAGCGGGAGTGCACCTCCTCGATACCGAGCACGCCGGCGACCGCCTGCGCCGGCGCCTCCCGGTCGCCGGTGGCGAGGACCGGGCGCACACCGAGGCGCCGCAGCCGGTCGACGGCCTGGTAACTGCCGGGGCGCACGACGTCTCCGACCTCGATCAACGCCTCGGGGACCCCGTTGACACGGACCAGGACCGAAGTGTTGACGCCGGCCTCTGCCGTCCGTAGCGCTTCGGTGAGAGGCTTGGGCAACTCCTCGTCCGGCGCGAGAACTTCGACCAGCCGCCCCTCGACCAGGCCGCGCACGCCGCGCCCCGCCGTCGCGGCGAACCCGCTGACCGCAGGCAGCGAGCCCTGCCCGGTCGGGGCTTCACCTGACGCTTGAACACGGTCGCGCGTCGGCGCCTCCATGGCGTACGCGACGATCGCCCGCCCCAGTGGGTGTTCCGAGCCCTGCTCCACCGCGCCGGCCAGCCGAAGCACCGCCTCGCGCCCGAGTCCGTCCGGTACGGCCGTGACCCGGACGACGCTCATGTGGCCGGATGTGAGGGTGCCGGTCTTGTCGAGCACGACCGTGTCGATGTGCTGGAGCCCCTCCAGGGCCTGTGGGCCCCGCACCAGGACACCGAGTTGCGCGCCGCGCCCGGTGGCGGCCATCAGCGCGGTCGGTGTGGCCAACCCCAGCGCACACGGACACGCCACGACCAGGACGGCCACGCACACGGTGATGGCGGCCTGCGGGTCGGCCCCGGCGCCCAGCCAGAATCCGAGCACGGTCACAGCGAGCGCCAGCACCACCGGCACGAACACCCCGGCCACCGCGTCCGCCAGGCGCTGCGCCCGCGCCTTGCCCGCCTGAGCCTCGGTCACCAACAGCGTGATGCGGGCAAGCTGTGTGTCCGCACCGATCGCGGTAGCCCGCACGAGCAGCAGTCCACCGGCGTTGACCGCTCCGCCGACCACGGTCGAACCCGGTCCGACCTCGACCGGCCGGCTCTCCCCGGTGACCAGGGACAAGTTCAGGGCGGAGTTGCCCTCCGTCACCACACCATCGGTGGCGACGCGCTCACCGGGACGTACGACGAAGACCTGCGCGACCTTCAACTCCTCGACAGGGATCAGCCGCTCGGCCCCGTCCTCGCGTACCGATACTTCCTTCGCTGCGAGTTGAGCCAGCGACCGCAGGGCCGCCCCGGTCCCGTTCCGGGCCCGAGCTTCAAGGAACCGCCCGGTGAGAACGAACAGCGGTACGACGACGGCCACTTCGAGGTAGACGTGTGCTGTGCCGTCCGAGGCTTCGGGCACCAGGCTGAACGGCATCGTCATGCCCAACTCGCCCGCACCGCCGAAGAGCAGCGCGTACACCGACCAGGCGAAGGACGCTGCCACGCCCAACGAGACCAGCGTGTCCATGGTCGCCGCCGCATGCCGCAGCCCGCGCAGCGCCCGCACGTGAAACGGCCACGCGCTCCACACCGCGACCGGCGTGGCCAGTACGAAACACAGCCATTGCCAGGCGCGGAACTGCAGGTCGGGCACCATGGACAACACGACCACCGGCACCGCGAGCAGCGCTGTGATCACCAGTTGTTCGAGTTCCTGCCGGGTGTCATCGGACTCCCCGCCCTGGCCCTCCTCGCGCCGCTGCTCAGGCTCGGGCAGGGCGGCCGTGTACCCGGCCTGCTCGACCGTCGCCATGAGTTCGTCGGGGCTGACGTGCGGCGGATGGCTCACCCTGGCGCCCCCGGTGGCCAGATTGACCGTAGCGGTCACGCCCTCCAGTTTCGCGAGCTTCTTCTCCACACGCCGCACGCAGGCCGCACAGGTCATCCCGCCGACGGTGAGGTCGGTGGTCACCACAGAGGTGGCTGCTTCCGTGGTCATCAGCCGCCACTCCCGTCCTGGCCCATGTCGCCCATGTCCATGTCCATACCGCCGTCGTCGCCGCTCGTTCCGGAGCGCTGCATATCGGGCGCAACGGGGTCGACGGCTGCTCCGACGGCGTACGACCCTGTGAAGAGCAAGGCGAGCAGGAGAAGGAACCCGCAGAGGGCGGGCTGCGGCACCCGTCTCCGCAGCGCGGAGACCTTTTCGGGGGAGGATTGCTGGGGCTCTTCCATCATCAGGGCTCCTTACATCTTGCGGACGGCCCTGGCACGGGATCACGTGGGTTCCCCGTGGCCGTACCGCTTACAGAAGTCGGGCCCGGGTGACGTGGAGTTCCGCGCGCGTCTATGGCGTGCGTCACGCTTCCCCTGGGGCCTTGGTGCGAGGTCGTGCGGTCGTCCGTGTCGGACCGCCTCGTGGGCGCGACCCTCGTGCAAGACGTCACGGCCCACGACGCGACGGGACCACCCGGTGGAAGATCGTGCCGTCGAAGTGCTTGTAGCGGACGTACGTCAGGCAGTACCGGTGTACCCCGGTGGGACACCACGCCTCTACGTGTGCTGCCATCAGGCATGGACACCAGTCGACGCGTACTCATCGTCGCCTATGACAACGCCCAGATTCTCGACATCGCCGCGCCCAGCAGTGCGTTGGACATCGCCAACTGGTTCGGAGCGAGCCCGCCTTACTCCATCGAGCTGGGCACCCTCGGCGGGCGGGCCGCCCGGAGCTCGGCCGGGATACGAGTGGGTGGGGCACAGGACTTGGAGGCGGTCGGGGGACGCCTGGACACGCTGCTGGTCGTGGGTGGCCTCGGCTGCGAGGGTGCGGCGGCGGACGAGAAACTGCTGGCCCAGGTGCGGAGGCTGGCCGGACACAGCAGGCGCGTGGCCTCGGTCTGCACCGGCGCCTATGTACTGGCCGCCGCCGGGCTGTTGGACAACCGTAGAGCCACGACGCACTGGCGGTGGGGGCAACGGCTGGCCGAGCGGCATCCCTCGGTGGCAGTCGACGTGGACCCGATCCGCATACGCGACGGCAACGTCTACACCTCCGCCGGCCTCACCAGCGCGCTCGACCTGATGCTGGAGCTGATCGAGGACGACCACGGACCGACCCTGGCCCGAACCGTCGCCCGAGAACTCGTCACTCATGTGCACCGTCCAGCCGACCAGGCACAGATCTCCCTGTACCTGTCCGCTCCGCCGCCCGAGGACCGGCTGGTGCGGGACCTGATGGGCTACGTCGCCGGTCATCTGGTCGAGGACCTCTCACCGTCGGCGTTGGCGGGCCGGGCGGGGGTCAGCGTCCGGCACCTGGCCCGGCTCTTCGGCACACACCTCGGGACCACTCCGGCACGGGCCGTGCGCGTGGCGCGCACCGAGGCGGCGGCGCACCTGGCGAGGAACAGCGGACTGCCGATGACGGCGATCGCCCGCCGCTGCGGTTTCGGATCGGCGGAGACACTGCGGCAGGCGTTCTTGGACCGCTACGGGATCACGGGGGACGTGCTTCGCAGGATGCCGGACATGCCACCCCCGCGCGTCGCACCGAGCCACGAGACTTTCCTGCCATGACGCATCCCACGACGCGCAGAAACGTTCTCCGCGGCACGGTGGCCGCCACCGCCCTCGCTGCCACGGCAGCGGGCCCGACCGGAGTGGCACAAGCTTCTCCAGACGGGACGGCGCTCGCCGACGCCAAGGGCCGCTCGGGGCCGACCATCGGCATCCTGATATTCGACGGCTACAGCATGCTGGACCCCACCGGCCCGGCAGAGGTCCTCTCCCGGATACCGGACGCGACCGTGATGATGATCGCCGAGCAGCGCGGCCCGGTCCGTACGGATACTGGTGACGTGGCCCTGATCGCCGAGCGCTCTCTCGCCGAGGTCGGCCATCTCGACGTCCTGCTCGTGTCGGGCGGGGGCTACCGCGGTATGGACGAGGCGTTGGAGAACCAGAGCATCCTGAACTTCATCCGCGAAAGCCACCGGCATACCCGCTGGACCACCTCCGTGTGCAGCGGCGGCCTCCTTCTCGCCGCCGCCGGCTTGCTGAAGGGCCGCGAGGCCGCCGTCCACTGGCTCGCCGCCGAGCAACTCCAGAAGAGGTTCGGCGTGACCTACTCGCCGCAGCGCTACGTACACTCCGGCAAGATCATCACCTCGGCCGGCGTGTCGGCGGGCGTGGACATGTCCCTGTACCTCGCGTCCTTGATCGCGGGAGAGGACACGGCGAGGGCCATCCAGCTCGCCATCGAGTACGACCCGCAGCCGCCCTTCGACTCGGGCAACGCGGCGGAGGCGAGCGATGAACTGAAGCGCCGGGCAGCGGAGTTGCTGTCGGCGTCGGAGGTGTAGAAGGGGCGCGGTTTCGCGCGGCTCGTCTCCGGTGCGACCTCGGCCTGGTGACGACGGTGGCCGGGCGATCGATATGTGTCCGCTCCGGGCACGGGGGTTCCGGCAAGCGCCGGCCGATTCCCGGTCGGGATGCGGAGGATGCCGATCTGTCCTGCGTGGGCAGCGAGGGAGAACTCCACGCCCAGCCCTGCCTTCAACTCCCCGCCTGGTTCGACATCGGTATCGACCAGTCGGAAGAGGCCGAGCAGTTCCACGGTCAGCCGCTCGACTGAGAGTTCCTCCGGCAGCAAGGTGCTTATGCCGCTCGTCACCGACGCCGCGAGCTTCGCCTTCGCCGCTTGATGGACAGTGCGGGCCACCACTTCGGTGGGTTCTCCGCACCTGCCCGTGACGTGTCCCAGCCGCCCGGACGGCCCCACCTCGCGTGTTCCGTCGCCCCGCCCGGCTCCGCAAAGCACCCGAGCTCCATAAACTGGAAGGTCCGCGAATGTTCAGCGCTTACAGCGAGCAGGTCGACGTCCGTGTGTACGGCGGCCCCACCACCCTCATCGAGTACGGAGGCGTCAGGTTCGTCGCCGACCCGACCTTCGACCCGCCGGGCGAGTACCCCGTGTCCCACCCCGGCGACCACAAGCTCGTCAAGACCGACCCCTCCCCCGTCTCCGCCGCCGACCTCGGCCCCGTCGACGCCGTCCTGCTCTCCCACGACGAACACGACGACAATCTCGACCACGCCGGACGCGCCTTCCTGCCCGGGACACCGGTCGTTTTCACCACGGTCAGCGGTGCCGGTCGTCTCGGCGGCAACGCCCACGGGCTTGCCTTCTGGGAGACCGCCGAGCTCTGGAGGCCGGACGGCGGCACCGTGACCGTCACGGGTGTTCCCGCCCGGCACGGCCCCGCCGGCTGCGAGCCGATCACCGGTGACGTCGTCGGCTTCATGCTCACCTCCCGGGACCTGCCGTCGGTCTACGTCAGCGGCGACAACGCCGCTTTGGAGCTCGTCAAGGAGATCGCCGAGAGATTTGCTCCCGTCGACACCGCGATCCTCTTCCTCGGTGGTGCCCGCATGGCCTTCGCCTTCGACAACGGTCTCCTCACCCTCGACAGCGCCCTGGGCGCCGAGGCTGCGAAAATCCTTGGCGCACGTCGGGTCGTCCCCGCTCACTACGACAGCTGGGCCCACTTCCAGGAGGGCCGCAACGAGATCGAGGCCGCCTTCGAAGAGGCCGGCATGACCGACCGCCTCGACTTCGCCCGGTAGGCGCAAGCAGCGCTCGACCAGCCGGATCCAGCGGGGCTCGGGGAGCGTCTGAGCGGAGCCTGGCGGCTTCGGGGACAGAGAATGCCGGCGGTGGAAGATCCCACCGCCGGCTTCCTCGTCACTGGTTCAGGACTACTGGCAGTCTCTGCCGCTGTTGATGCAGGCGACCATCTTCTTCATCGTGTTCTTGTCGAAGAAGTTGAGGAAGTCGTTGTGGTCGGTGATCGGCTTGTGCAGCTGGTCCGGGAAGCTGTCCACCGCGAACGGGTTCACGACCTGACCGTTCTGGATCTGCGGGGCCGGAACGTCGTAGACCAGACGGGCCTGGAGCTGGGGGATGGCCTGGAAGCCGTTGGCGCAGGTTCCGTCCTCCCGCACGAAGGCCACGTGCGCGCGGTGGTTGGCGCTGTCGATGTTCTGGCCGTCCCAGCAGCTCTGGAAGAAGGACGTCCGTACGACCGAGCTGCCCTCGGGGCAGATCGGGTACTTGTCCGTCAGCTGCCGGTCCTCGAAGCCGGTGCAGCTCCAGTTCGTGTTGGCGTTGGCGAGGCCATTGGTGAAGGCCTTGGCGTCACCGGTGATGATGCGCAGTGCCTGCGGCATCGCGACGACATCGCTCGCCTTGTTGCCGACGAACTTCAGCTCTGCCTCAGTGGCTTCGAGAATCTTGCCGATGTTGCCTTCCGCACCTCCTCCGAGGTCGTTCGCGTCGAACTCGGCCGTACCGTCCTGCAGACGCAGCACCGGCCAGTAGTACGACGACTTGTCGCCCTGGTTCTGGCAGCTGGTGGCGGCCTGGAGGAACTCCTGGTCGCTGGTGAAGGCGTTGTTGTCCTGGTTGCCGACGTAGTCGTGGGTGTGTTGCGCACCGTTGCTGACACCCGGAGCGTTGATGATGTTGTCCGAGTTGTGGTTGTCGTTCCCGTTGGTGCCGCAGCGCGTGGTGAAGGTACCCGTGGAACCACTGTCACCGTTCGCGGCGAGACCGTTTCCGTTCACACCCTTCGGGCCGCCGTTCGGCTGGACCTGGGTGATGTCCTGGAAGTCGGCCGCGGCCAGACCGTTGCCCACTTGGCCCTGGTTCTGGCCGTTGTCCTGACCCTGGCCACCCCCAGGGTCGGCTTGGTTCTGGTCCGCGACGCCTTGGCAGGTGGCGAGCTGGTCCATGCCCTGCGGGGTCTGGCCGCCCGCGTTGCGGATGTTGATGCCGATCCGGTCGAGGGTGGCGACTCGCTTGGACTTGAGCGGGCCGAGGATGGCGTTGTTGACGAAGCCGGCATCCCCCGCTTGGGCCTGGCGCGTGTCCGCGAGGCGCTTGTAGGCCTCGGTGATCTGCCGGTCCAGTAGCGCCAGCTCCTTCGCGACCCCCGCGCGTGCCCCCTCGGGCACGCTCGTCAGCCGCTGGCCGACGTCCGGGCAGTCGATGGTGGCCACCTGCGCGGAGGCCAGCGTGCTGTGCGGCTCGGACTTCGACTCGCCCGCTGAGGCGTAGAAGTTCGCCCAGACCAGGCCGCCGCCCGCGACCGCGAGCGCCGCGGAGGCGGCGATGGCTCGAACGGCCAGCGGCGAGCGTCGTTTGCGTGTGTTGCGTCCCATGGAATTCCTCTGACTGCCTTGTGAGGCTATCGAGGCGCCCGACAGGAGTGAAGCGGCTCCCTCACATACGCGGCGAGCCCCAGGAGCGTTCAAGCGAAGCAGAAAATTGTTGACAGGCATGTGGGGCAGACTGGTTCCAACGCCCCGTGAGATACCGATAGTTGACGGCACCTCTTGCAGTCCGTAAGCGGTGGGGGCCGGTGCACCCCCTCGGCCGCTTCAGCGACCTGTACCGCATGGTGGTCCTGGACGTCGGATGACCTTCACCCAGTCAGGTAACCGCCCTTACGTCGTCACCGCAGCCTTCCTCTCGCCCGAGGAAGGCCCGAGGCCATGGCCCACTACGCACACCCGCACCCCGGACGGACCGCCTCGGCAGCCGGGCCGTCGCTGTGGCGCGCGCCGCACCACCCCGCACTGTCGCGGGAAGTGCGGGGAAGGCGGTCGGGAGGCTGGCCATCTCATTTTGCACTATGCAATGATTGAGCGCGGGGGGCACCGCCGGCCGATTTTGGCTTCCGGCGCCCAGGAGTGACAGCGGCAAGGTGGACGGTAGACACGCCGGCTCGTCGGTGCCCCCTCCGCAGCTCGGCCACCACCCAGCCTCACAGCCGCTTGGCGGCCTGGATGTGCAGGTGGGTCGGCAGAGGTCACGGATCACAGAAAACCGCCCAGCCTTGGATCGGCGTCGTGCAGGAACAGGCCGACGGCACTCGGTCGACCGCGATGCCGGACCGGGGAGACAGCGGTAGAGCTGTCCGATCATGCGGTGGACGAGGTGGCGCTCGGCGGCGGCATGCCAGTCCCGCTTGATCGAGCGCGTCTTCGACCACCGCTGGGCAACCTCGCCGTCACTTCGGGGTTTTCGCGTTCGTCGGCGAGCCGGAGTCGAAGGGCGGCTGGGGGTCGTACTCGATGACGAGCTGGAACGCCTCGGCGGCGACCCGTCCCGCAATGAGTTCAGTGAGCCGCAATGACAAGTGCTGCAGTTCGCCGAGGACCTGCCGTACCGGGTGGCCGCGCAGGCGGTGCGCACTTGGATCGATGGGAGGTACGACCCGGTCGGGACGGCCGGTTCGCCGGCAGATCCACGAAGGCCCGACCCAAAGACGGGCCCGGTCCCGGCCCGCGCTCACGTCCAACGCGCCCAACAGGTGCACAGGATCACGCTGCGCGGCCCGACCGTCATAGCCGTCAGGTCCGGCAGCGTATTACTGCCCCTACCCGGATGTTCTCTTCGTTTGGTGCGCGGGGCGACGGTGCCGGACGGGCCGAGCGGGGTGGGGCGAGCTGTCGTCGCGCTCCCGGTGGAGCGCGAGCTCGGTGCCGACGGAGATCGAGGGCGACTGCTGCCGGTTCCGTCGATCGGGTGCGCATTTACATGTGTGATGTGGGACACATCTTGCCATTGGTTACGTTGAGGTGCCTGGTTACTGAGGGTGATTATGGGCGCCATCGGAACGAACTCGCCAAGGGGGGAGAGTGGCCATGGAGTCCAGCGCCGTACTCAGCATCGCCCGCCAGTATGCGGCCGCAGTATCGGCCAAGATTTCGGCGCGGTCACGCGCATGTGCACCGACGACATGGTGTGGCATCACCGGGCAGGAACCAGTTCTCCGGCGGTCACCGCGGTGCGGCCGCGATCGGCGAGATGTTCGGCGGCATGATGACGGTCACGGAGGGGACCTTCGCGCTGAGGACGACCGGCAGTCCCATGGCCAACGGTGCGCTGGTCGCCACGCCGGTCCACATTTCCGCCACACGTAACGGTGGGAGATGGGAATGATCGGCGTCGACCTCCTGAGGGGCGAGGGCGACCGGATCGCCGCAGTCTGGCTCTTCTCCGCGGGCCAGGGCGGTGAGGACGCCTTCTGGGGCGCCGCATGAGGGTGGGCCGCCTCCATGGCGAGGTCCGTCTCTACCGCCCTGCGGTAGATCGGGCGGCGCCGACATACCGACCGCTTCCGGTGAGTCCGGGGACATGCCGAGTGCGGCATGTGGCCGGTTCCGGCCGGTTACGAATCCAACTTGCACGAATAGCAGTGTCGTTCTGTCCCGAGTCCGGGGCGTAAGGAGCAATTGGTCATGAGCAACAGGAACGTCGACATCACCCGTGAGTACTTCGAGTCGATCCAGAAGGGTGATCTGGCCCGGGTGGGGGAGCTTCTGGCGGAGGAGGTCGTCTGGCATCAGCCGGGTGGCAACCGGTTCTCCGGTGTGCGCCAGGGGCGTGATGCGGTCTTCGCGATGCTCGGCGGGATGATGGAGGCCAGCCAGGGCAGCTTCGCCATCGACTCGGTCCACGCCCTCATGGGCAACGGCGACATGGTGGCCGCCTCCATCCACTTCGTCGGCCGGAGCGGGGACTCGTCCATGAGCATGGACGGGGTGGATGTGCTGCGCCTGGAGGACGGGAAGATCGTCGAGATGTGGCTGTTCTCCGGCGACCAGGCGGCCGAGGACGCCTTCTGGGGGAAGTAAGGAACGGCCCGGGTCTTGGGGGCGTTGGAGGGTGGTCACGTTGAAGGGGTGGCCGCCTGCCGACTGCTCCTGAAGTCCGACCCGCTGTGTTCGCCACCGGCGGCACAGCGGCCGAGCCGAGGTCGGGGTCCGGTCCGAGCTGATCGGGGCGTCTCGATGGCGCGCCGCACGACAGAATCCTGACCGGATTCTGCCTCCTCCCGCTGTCGCTCGGTGATTTTGCTTCGCCGCCCGGGCCACACCAGGCCTCGGCGGTGTGATGTCGGCGATCCCGGTCTTCATCAAGGGACGCCGGTGCGCAGTCGCTTGCTCCGATGGATATCCGGCCGCGCTGTGAGGGCCGCACCCGCCGCCCCCGGAAGGAAGTGAAATATGCCAGAGAAGGCGCAGTTCAACATCTTTGTGGCGGGCTGCCCTTCCCGCACGTCGCTGGATCGCATCGCCGGCAAGTGGAGGGCCATGGTGGTCATCGCGCTCGGGACCGGCAGGATGCGCTTCGGCGACCTGCGTGCCACGGTCGGCGGGATCAGCCCCAAGGTCCTCACCGACACCTTGAGGAGCCTGGAACGCGACGGACTGGTGACCCGGCACGCCTACCCGGAGATACCACCCCGGGTGGAGTACGAGTTGACGGCACTGGGACGCACGCTGGGCGCACCTCTGCGGGCACTGAGGCACTGGGCCGAGGAACACATCCACGAGGTCCTCGACGCCCGCGAGGCATACGACAGCCGCCACTGATCTCCTGCCGGAACCAACCGGCCGGGGCAGTCCACGTGACATGGCCGTCCGGGACGGAGCGTGGTCCATGGGGGGATCACCCACGAAGCCTGCCGAATCTCGCGCCGGAGATCGGGGAGGGCCCCCGCAGCCTGCCTCGCAAACCTCTACTCGGCTTTCGGCATGCTGCCCAACCCCTCGATCACGCCCGAGCGGTTCGCCCCAGGGAATCCCGCGGCGGCGACAGAAGCGGCACTGGTGACTTGTCGCCGACGTCGTGCGTGCTCATGTTCTGAACGTGGCCGTTCCCCCGGCGCGGCCTACTCGGGCGACAACACGTGGCCATGCAAGTGAGCCCCGGTCGCCGACCGCGCTGAGTGACAGCTGTCGGGTGCGCCAGGTGGATGTCCGCGACGGCATACAATTAACAGCCTCTGGAACATAATTCTTCGGAAGATGAATGATGGCTGACGCTGACCTGAAGCTGCTGTACCGGGAGCTGGTCTCGCTGGAGATCGAACTGTGGAACGGGATCGAGGGGCGCTTGCGGGCGGAGTTCGACCTGCCACTGACGTCGTTCGAGGTATTGCACCTGTTGCTGCGGCGACCCGGGCGGCGAGTACAGGACATCGCGGAGGAGTTCTCGATCACGGTCGGGGGCACGAGCAAAGTGGTCGACCGCCTGGAGGCGGCGGGTCTGTGTGCGCGGCAGGCGAACCCGAACGACCGTCGTTCCTCCATCGTCGAGTTGACATCTGCGGGGAGGAAGCTGACGAACGGGGCGCTGAAGGTTTTCGAGGAGGAGCTGGAACTGCGAATCGGGTCGGTGATTCCCGAGCAGTCCGTACGCGAGATGACCGCGGTCCTCAGCACACTGCGGGCAGCTGGACGTGACCTGGACGCCGAGCGGAAGGGAGCTGGGCAGTCGCCGGCGCCGGGTATGCGGGCGTCGAAACGGTCTGGTCGGTCGGCATCCTGAGCCACGCAACTCCGCTGTGCCCGTGGGCTGTCGGCCGGGCCGGGCGAGTACAGGTCCCCGGTTCCGGGCCTGTCAGCCTACGGTCGCGTGTGGGTGCCGTCGAAGGCGATCGTGCTCGATCAGGGCCGAGGTGTTCGCGGCCTTGGTGTGCTGCTCGCCGCCCTCGGCCACGTCCTGATGTCGGCTCGACTGTCCGTGGTGGACATTGGCCGCCGAGCTCGTCGCCACGAGCAGCGTGGGCTGGTGTCTGGGGGCCGTGAACGCGGGCTCACGCTGGCGATGTCCGCCGTAGCCCTCGCCCAGGGCTCGCTCCACTGGACCTTCTCGTCGGCCCGGCCGGCGGTGTCGGGTTCTGCCACGAACTCGCGTGGCGCACCACATGCGTGATGCCCCGAGCGGCATGTCAGTGGGCTCCATGTCCATCGACGCGATCGACATGGGCCACTCGACGGGCACGGGCACCCTGGCCACATGACGCACGACATGGGCGGCGCGTCGTCACGCGGCATGCTCGCAGCCCAGACCCCCTGGCCGCCTTGCTGAGCGGTCTGCGGCCGGCCCCGGCGAGCGGGCCGACGCGTTCCGTGTCCCGCGAGCGGTCGAGGGGCGGCTGGCCGCTCCGCAGCGGCTGCCGATGGCCCCGCCCACCACGCCGATCCGCCACGAAGGGAGTGCCGGTCTCTCCGCGTCCGCGGAAGACTCCGGGCACTCCTCCCGTTCTCCGGCCGGGGCTGCCTCCCGGGCTCACCGCACAGTCTCGGTCACGGTCGCCCGAACGACGACCCTCCCGCTCTGACGGAACCACAGGGTGTACGGCAGTGTCTGCCCGGGCTTCAGCTCAGGTGGATCCAGGATCACGACTCCGAGACCGCCCGGCGCCATGCGTACGGTGCCGCCCGCCGGAACATCGACGGCCCTCACAGGATCCGTACGCCCTGTTCCGGTCCGGCGGACCGTACGGCGGAGCATGCTGACGCCCAGCTCCGGCGAGTCCGCGTAAAGCAGTGTGTCTTTCGACGAGCCGGCGTTGCGGACCTCGAAGTAGGCGGCGGTGGAGTCGGAACCCGCGGGTGCCTCGACGATGCGCGCGTTGACGACCGTGATCCTGGGCGGCGCTACGCCTGCCGCGCCGGTCGCGGTGTAGGCCGCCAGGAGGGCCAGCGCACCACAGGAGGCACCCAATGGTGCCGCGACGGCCCGTAAGACGTTTCCCAAAGGCGTGTTCCGCTTCCGGCGCGTCGCACGCATCAGACTTCTCGGCTCCATGCGTCAGTGGTCGTGGCGTCGTCCTGGCTGGTTCCCGGCTTTTTGCCGAGCCGACCGGTTCCGGCCGGTGGCAGGGAGGAAGGGCCCTCCGAAACCCGGCACAGAGGCGGTCGCCCGCCCGCACGGACGGCGGCGGCGGGGAGGGACTCGTGCTGAGCGGGTTGCTTGTTCCGCACGGCTGAACAAGCTGCTGTGCGAACACGGGAACCGGGCAGTCCATCGACGCGAGGTACTTCGGCACACGTGAAGCGAAGACGGCCCCGGGGCGAGTCGCAGGTCAACGGGAAGTAATGCGGGTCCCCGTCGTCACCTTCGACGGCGTGGGGGTGAAAGGTGTGCCAGCGGCCCGATCCCCGGGCGACATCGCTCTGGTCGTCGTGCCCGGCGGCGGCTTCGGCCCGCAGGACCGCCCGCGCCGGTTGCTGGGAGGCGATCGGCATCTCATCGAGCGAGGAGCCCAGGTCGCGGATGAGCGGGTCGTCCACGACGGTGACCTGATGACGACCGGACCGCCTTCTCCGGCACGTCCGCTGAGCTCCGGAGAACCGTATGCCAGCAGCGAGGTCGAGCACCAAGGTCCTGCAGCAGGTGAGCCTCTGCGCCGGACGGGAAATCAGTCGGCGATGCCGGCGAACGCGATGACCTTCTCGATGTGGGCCCGGACGAGGAGGTTTCCCGCGCCGCCGTTGCGAGCGGCGTACTCCCTGGCGCGCTCTTCGCCCATGTGACGGGCGCCGAGGCGCCCCGCCCATCGCAGTGTCTCTTCGGGGTCCTCGGAGGTCTCGGTGCGGCCCTGGAGCATGACGAAGGCGTAAGGGGGCTGGTCCTGGTCCACGCAGAACGCGAACCGGCCGTCCCGGGCCAGGTTGCGGCCCTTGACCCCGTCCTTCTCGGTGTTGAACACCACGTCGTCTCCGTCGAGCAGGAACCAGACCGGTGTGACGTGCGGGCTGCCGTCGGCGCGGACGGTCGACAGCTTGCCTGTACGGGTGCCCTGGGAGACGAAGGCCCGCCACTGCTGGTCGGTCATTCTGTGCATGAATCTGCCTCTTCTGATCGGGAGTCCGGCCGTGGGGAAGCCGGGTGCTCCGGCTTCCCCACGGAGGGAGCGCAGTCCCTCCGTGCGCTGTCGGCGGAGGTGTGGTGGTCCGGCCCGGGCGTTGCCAAAGGGCCGGGCCCGCAGGGGGAGGACGCGCGGCGGGGCCGCCCGCGGCGTGCGGGACGTGTCACGGGGCGGGTGCGGAGAACACGCCGAAGTGATGTCCTGTGCTGTCCTCCAGGCGGGCGAAGGTGAGGCCCGCGGCGTCGGTGACCGGCGGCATGAGTACCTTGCCGCCCAGTTCCTCGGCGCGCCGGACGGTCGTGGCGACGTCCTGGACAAGGACGTAGAAGACCGCGTAGTCGGGGAACTTCCCCTGCGACTCCCATACGCCCCCGGTGGGCTCCTGGGAGCCCGGTGTGACGACGGCGTGGTAGTTCACCCCGGGGGTGTTGGTGTTGAGCTGGAAGTTCCAGTCGAACAGCTGGCCGTAGAACTCCTTGACTTCTTCCGGCTGGCCGGTGCCGATCTCGAACCAGGCGACGGAGTTGAGGGCGGGGCCGGGCATCGAAGTCTCCTTTGTGTGCAACGGGATATGGCTGCGGTCTCCGTGCGGTACGGCCGGTGGTCGGCGGGCGCCTGTCGGAGTTGCCGTGCTCACTCTATGCATATATATTCCACGGAAGCAACTTCCGAAGATGAATGTTCCGGTTCGGGTAGTGGTGGAGGCCCGTGTTGGCCAGTGCCTGCTGCTACGCGAGCTTCCCCGGGCGGCAGTTCGGGCAGTCGGTGAAGGAGTGGGGCACCTGCATGTACGTCAAGAAGCACGCGGTCGAGCTCGAACATGCATGTGCCCCACCCGCGGCAGGTGCACGTTGATCGACCTCGAGCGGCTGCATCTGGACCTGATGTGGCTCGAGACCACGCTGTGGAACACTCTCGATACCCGGCTGCGCGCGGAGTGCGACCTGCCCATCACCTGGTTCCTGGTCATGCGGTTCCTCGTCCGGCACCCTGGCAGCCGGATCCATGACACGGCCCAGGAGTTCGGAATCACGACGGGTGGCACCAGCAAGGTGGTCGACCGCATCGAGGCGGCCGGCTACTGCCGACGTCGTCCCCACCCGCACGACCGGCGTTCCGCGATCGTCGAACTGACCCCCGATGGACAGGACTTGGTGAGCAGGGCCGTCGAGGTCTGCGAAGCGGAGCTGCGAAGGCAGGTCGGCTCGGAGGCCACCGACCAGTCCCTGGAGCGGTTCGCCGCGACACTCAGCACCTTGCGGGCCGCCCTTTCCCCGGGTGGGGGGCAGGCGTCCATCGAACGCGGCCCGGGCGCCGGCGCCCTCGACCTGGGCGAATGATCGTCGCGACTACCGCCAGGGCGTCCTGGTGACGGCCGCGCTTCAGGCGCACTTGCCGCGCCGTGGACAGCGAACGAACGAGGCGGGGCGGATTTGGTGCGTCAGAACGACGACGACCCTGGGAGCCGACAACCGACCGCGACCGGCTCTGTGCACCTGCTCGGGTGGGCGACAACTCGAACCAGGCCGACCGCATGCCTCCTGTGGCGCTGGCGGCTTCGCAGGGGCGGCCGGCGCCTGCGCCCTACTGACAGAGAACCGCTTCACGCCGGCCGGGCGGGAGGGATCCATGATCTGTGGACTGAGCGTCGTACCGCTCATGCCGACAGACTGACGTAAGGCCGTTGGGCATTTCGACGATTACGAGTCCGCTGGGCGGCCGCTGACGTGCCGATCCGCCACTCCCGCCGGTGAGAACCCGTACGTGGTGGCGCCCGCTCGCGGCGTCAACGCGCTCACACGTCGGCCCGGATCGGGTAGGGCGGCGCGCGCCGCGCTCGCGGGTGGAACGACGTATGAGGTTCGTCCTCTGCGTGCGGCCGGGGGTCGACGGTGCTCCAACGCTCGGCGGCCGAGTCGCTCATCCGGGGACCCGGTGTTCTTCTCGCCGACGGACTGCAACCTTCTCCTGGCGAGAACATCCATCTCTGGAAGTTGCTTCCGTGGAATATATTAGTTTAATGTGGCCTCACCTCACCAGCCGCGGCGCGCGGAGGATGCCGATCTGCGGACGTCGCCAGTGCCAGGGAGTCGGCTCCTACCACCACCGACCGGCTTGTCGAGGTCCCCTCACTGTCATGCCTGCGTCGGCGCCCCGCGTCGAACCTGGTGATTTCGCATATCGGTCGCGTGAATCCCCCATAAATCGCTTCAGGAGAAAGAGTCATGAAGGCGGTCGAGATCAAGGCGACATCGCTGATCAACAGGTCGAAGATTCCTTCGGTCGACTACGTGGTGAACCCCTATGTCGGGTGCGTGTTCGGCTGTGCCTACTGCTACGCCAGCGCCTCTGGCCGCCGGCTCGGCGAGCCCGTGTCGACCTGGGGCGACTATCTGTACGTCAAGACCAACGCCGTCGAGGTCGTGCGCAAGCAGCTGGAGCGGATGAGCGAGGACAAGCGGCAGGGCACCCTGGTGCTGAGTTCGCAGACCGACCCCTACCAGGGGCACGAGAAGCACTACCGGCTCACCCGCGGCATCCTGGCCGAACTGGTGGCGGTCCGCTATCCGGGAACGGTGCGGATCCTGACGAAGTCGCCACTGGTCACCCGGGATGTCGACCTGCTCACTGCTCTGCCCGATGCCGAGGTGGGCCTGACGGTCACCACCACCGACGACACGGTCAGCCGGTGGCTCGAAGTCCGTGCCCCGCTCGCCTCCCGCCGTCTGCGGACTCTCGCGGAGCTGCACGAAGCCGGAGTGCGCACCTATGCCTTCGTCGGTCCGCTGCTGCCTCATTTCGTCGAGGAGCCCCAGTTGCTGGAAACCCTGTTCGCCCGGCTCGCGGAGGCCGGGGTGCGGGAGGTCTACATGGAGCACATCAATCTGGACTCCTACATCCGGCGTCGTATGGACGAGGTCCTCGTCGGCGAGCCCGACCACGTCCGCGACGCCTATGCCAGGGCCCGTACCCGGTCCCACAAGGAACGTCTCGACGACCTCGTGGTGCCGCTGCTGGCCAGGCACGGGCTCACCCTCCGCTTCGACGAGGTCATCCGGCACACCGAGTTCGCACAGAAGAAGCAGGCCGAACGAGCTGCGCGGGCTGCCGGCTCCGGTGCCTGAATCGCCACGACCACAGGAATCCGTATCTCCACGACCGTGGGAATTGCCCCCGCCCTGAAGGCGCGGGCAGAACCCACCGGTCCGACGTCGGCCATGACCATGCCGTCCGCGTGTCCACTTCTGTCCCTCACCAGTCCTGGCCCAGCCGGGCGGCGAGCTGCGCCGAGTAGTCGGAGGAGCCGAGGAGCCACACCGGCAGGCGGCCGGTGGGCGGGGTGACGCCGTTGCGCCGGTCCTGGCGGGCCCCGGCACGGCGTATACGCGGTCGGCGTAGGGGGTTCGGCGGTGAAGTCGTCACCGAGGAAGTGCAGCAGTTCGAGGACCTGCCAGGGGAAGTCCGCGGCGTCGGAGGCGCCGCGGTACAGGGCGGCGGCCGTGGCGTGGTCGGTGCCCCGGGCGAGGCCCAGGCCCAGGTCGATGCGGCCAGGGGCGAGGGCGCCCAGCATGCCGAACTGTTCGGCGACGACCAGCGGCGGGTGGTGGGGCAGCATGATCCCGCCCGCGCCGAGCCGGAGCCCGCTGGTCTCCGCGGTGAGCCGGGACAGCAGGACGGGCGGACTTGAGGTGGAGACGCTGGGCATGGCGTGGTGCTCGTTCATCCAGTAGCGGGTGAAGCCGCGTCGGTCGGCGAGCCGGGCGAGTCCGGATGCTGCCGGCCAGCGCCTCCGCGGCGGTCTGGTCGGTGCCGGTCATGGCGGAGTCCGGTACGGAAAGGATGGCGGGGGCGGAGTCATGGCGGGTGTTCGCGGATGGGGTCGGACATGCTCGTGCGGTCCTTCGGTTTCGACGTGTGCGGCGTGCGGGGAGGTGGGGGCGCCGGGCCCCGGCCGACAGGTGCGGCGGGTCTCTGCCGGCCGGCGTCCGGCCGCCGACCGGCATACCTACCGCCCGGCGCGACGGCGGCCCCGACCACGTGCCCGAGATGCGTACTCGACGTACGTGCCCGACGTGCGTCGGGTCAGCCGCGGACGCCGAAGTCGACGCGGTCCGAGAGACCGGCGGCGGCAAAGGCGGCGACGAGCTCGTCGCCGCCCTCGGTGAAGTGGGCCCAGCTGTCGTAGTGGACGGGGACCACACGGCCGGCGTCGAGGATCTTCGCGGCCTCCGCCGCCTGGGCGCTGTCCAGGACCAACAGCCCGCCGTCGAAGACCTCGGAGAAGCGGGGCGCTCCGGCGAAGAGGAGGGCCGTGTCCACCGGGGCGAAGCGCTCGGCGATGTCCTTGACCGCGTCGAGAGAGGCGTTGTCGCCGCTGACGTAGACGGTGGGCAGACCCTCGCCGGTGAGGGCGAATCCGACGACCTCGCCGCAGATCGGCTCGACCTCCTCGCGCGGGCCGGGGCCGTGGATGGCGGGCACGCCGGTCACGGTGACCGTGCCGGGCCCGCCGTCCCGGCGCTCAAGCTCTACGGACTGCCAGTCGGCGAGGCCGGTGGCCGCCTCCCCGAGACGCTCCCCACCGCCGGGGGTGGTGAGCGTCAGCGGGACGTCGGCGAGCAGGGCCCGGCCGGAGGTGTCGAGGTTGTCGGCGTGCTCGTCGTGCGAGAGCAGGACCACGTCGACGCGGCCGAGGCCGGCCGGGCTGCCGTCAGCCGCCGCCGTCTTGGTCAGCACGCCGGACGGTGCCTTGTGGTCGCCGGGGGCGTCGAAGGTCGGGTCGGTGAGAAAGCGCAGGCCGCCGAACTCGAAGAATGCCGTCGGGCCGCCGAAGACGCGGACGGGGAACGGGGCGGTCTGCAGGGTCGGGGAAGACATGAAAAATGTTCCTCACGGATAGGAGGCGAGTTAACCGTGATTCGACGGTACGCATATCTCACGGATGAATGCAACCCGTACCATGAGGAAGTATGGAAGAGTCCGCAAGGGAAGAAGCTGCCCTGCCGTCGGCGCCGGGTGAGGCGGAGCACCCCGCCCTGGCCCTGGCCAACAGCGCAATCGCGCTGCCCGGCGGGCACACGGCCGACCTCCTGGGTGCCCCGGCGCGGGCCGAGGAGTGGCTGGTGCGGCGCGACCTCGCCCCGGCCGGTGCCGGCTTGGCGGAGGTGTGCGCAACGCAGCTGCGCTCGTTGCGCGAACAGGTCAGGTCGCTGCTGGCCTCCCGTGTCGCCGGGCAGCCCGCCCTGCCCGCCGCCGTCACGGCGGTCAACGATGCGATGACCCGCGTCCCGACCGCATCCCTGCTGGTGTGGGACGAGAAGAGCGGTCCCTACCGCGCCACGCCCCACCCCACCACCGCGATCGTCGAGCACGCTCTCGCGGTCATCGCCGCCGACGCCGCCGACCTGCTCACTTCCCCCGACGCCGCCCGACTGACCGCCTGCGCATCCCCTCCCTGCAACCGCTTCCTGCTCAAGCACGGCCGCCGTCACTGGTGCTCCATCCGCTGCGGCGACCGCGCCCGTGCCGCCCGCGCCTACGCTCGCCGCACCACGATGGGGTGACGGCGCCGCATCGACCGGCCCGGCCGAATGTGACAGCACCCGTTCCCAGCGCGGCCGGGTGGGTCTGCGCAGCGTGTCCTTCGGTTCCCTCGTGGGCCCTCTCGGTCTTCTGCTTCCATAGAAGTAACTTCCTGGGAAGTATATTTCGGGTATGGTGATTCTTCGGATGCTGCGAGCACCCGTCTGTCCCGGAGGCCGAAGACCCTCGGACGACGCGCTCAGGAGGAGAAGCGATGGCGCACGACGAGGTAACAGGCGGCGACCCATGGGCCGGGGCCCCGGGCGGACGAGGTACGGACGTGACGGATTCGCCGCTGTCCATCCAGGTGCGCGGGGCGAAGGTCCACAACCTGAAGAACGTCGACGTGACGGTGCCGCTGCGCCAGCTCGTCGCGGTCGCGGGGGTGTCCGGCTCCGGGAAGTCGTCGCTGGCGATGGGGGTGCTGTACGCGGAGGGCTCACGACGCTACATCGAGGCGCTGTCCACGTACACCCGCCGACGCATGGCGCAGGCACCGCGTGCGTCGGTGGACAGCGTCGAGCACGTGCCCGCGGCCCTCGCCTTGCGGCAGCGGCCCTCAGTGCCCGGGGTGCGCAGCACTTTCGGCACGTCGACCGAGCTGCTCAACGTGCTGCGCCTGCTGTTCTCCCGGCTGGGATCACACCTGTGCCCAGGCGGCCACCGACAGGACCCGACGATCGACGTGGCCGCGGGACTGGACCTGACCTGCCACGTGTGCCAGGTGACGTTCTACCCGCCGGGCGCGGAGTCGCTGGCCTTCAACTCGGACGGCGCATGCCCGCAGTGCACCGGCACCGGCACGGTCCGGGAAGTCGATGAAGCAGCACTCGTCCCCGATCCGCAACGCACCATCGCCGACGGGGCGGTGGCTGCGTGGTCGATGTTCGGGCTGACCGTGATGCCGCAGGTCGTCGCCGAGCTCGGGGTGCGCACCGATGTGCCGTACACGGAACTGACCCCCCGCGAACGGGACATCGTCATGCACGGCCCCGCGGAGCAGCGGCACATCAGTGTCCGGTCCAAGAACGGCAAGTTCTTCGAGCTGGACTTCACTTACCGCAACGCCCGCCGGGCCGTCGAGGAAGCCCTGAACAACGCCACCACCGAACGCGGGCTGAACCGTGTGCACAGGTTCATCAGCGCCCAGGTGTGCCCGGCCTGCCACGGCACCCGGCTCAGCGAGCAGGCCCGCGCCACCCTCGTCGACGGCAGTAACCTCGCCGAAGCCACCGCGAAGACCCTCGACGAACTCATCGCCTGGGCCCCCACCCTCGCGGACGGCCTGCCGCCCGAGATGCGCCCGATGGCACGGAACATCGTCGCCACCCTGCTGGAGACCGCCCGCCGCCTGGTCGAACTCGGCCTCGGCTACCTCGCCCTGGACCGGGCGAGCTCCACCCTGTCAACCGGCGAGCGACAACGCGTCCAACTGGCCCGCGCCGTACGCAACCAGACCACCGGCGTGCTCTACGTCCTCGACGAACCCTCCATCGGCCTGCACCCTTCGAACGTGGACGGCCTGCTCGGCGTCATGCGCGACCTGCTCCGCGACGGCAACTCCGTGGTCCTCGTCGACCACGACGTCCAAGTCCTGCGCGAAGCCGACTGGCTCATCGAGATCGGCCCCGGCTCCGGCACCGAAGGCGGGACCGTCCTGGCCACCGGCGACGTCACCACACTCGGCAAGGACCCCAACTCCCTCATCGGTGGATTCCTCACCGGCCGCGAACCCGTCCTCGTCCGCCAACGGGCCGACCGCGACACGATGTTCGACCAAGGCCGCATCCACCTCTCCACCCGGCCCCTGCACACCGTGCACGCCCTGGACGTCGACATCCCCCGGGGCCGCCTGACAGCCGTGACCGGAGTCTCCGGATCGGGCAAGACCACGCTCATCCTCGAAAGTCTGATTCCCGCACTCCAGGCGCAAGCCGCGGGCAGAGCGCTGCCCGACCATGTGGCCGCGGTGGACGCGCAGGCGATCACCCGGGTGAACACGGTCGACGCCACCCCCATCGGCGTCAACGTCCGCTCCACCGTCGCCACCTACAGCGGCGTCCTCGACGACCTGCGCCGCGCCTACGCCGCCACCGACGCGGCCAAGCAGCGGGGGCTCACCGCCGCAGACTTCTCCTACAACACCGGTTCCCTGCGCTGCCCCCGTTGCGAAGGTACGGGCCAGGTCTCCCTCGACGTCCAGTTCCTGCCGGATGTCGACATCGCCTGCCCCGCATGTGACGGCACCCGGTACGCCCCCGCAGCTGCCGACATCCGCCGCCCCAATCCCGGAAACCCGGACGACGGAGCCTCCTTGCCCGACCTGCTCGCCCTCACCGTCAGGCAGGCGATCGAGCAGGTCGGAGACATCCGTCGCGTGAGAACCCGGCTCCAGGCCCTCATCGACCTCGGACTCGGATATCTCACCCTGGGCGAAGACACCCCAGCCCTCTCCGGCGGCGAGGCACAGCGGCTGAAGCTCGCCACCGAGCTGACCCGGAACCAGTCCGACACCCTCTTCGTCCTGGACGAACCCAGCGTCGGGCTCCACCCCCTCGACATCCGCACGCTGCTGGACGTCCTGCGGAGACTGGGGGACAACGGCGCCACCGTCATCGTCATCGAACACGACCTGGACATGATCGCCAACGCCGACTACGTCATCGACATGGGCCCCGGAGGCGGCAAAGCCGGCGGCACCATCGTCGCCACCGGAACGCCCGACGACCTCTCACCTGATCCCGACAGCGTCACCGCCCGCTATCTCAACCGCCATCTGCACCCGACGCAGAGGTGAAGCGAGCAGAGCCGAGCCCTGGCTGGGGATTCGGCCTCTCTGCTGTATCCGGCCGGGCCTCCGGCTCATGTCGCGGCGGAGGCTGTACCGCCCTTCCGTTGCCCGACGGCGCTCGGGGTATGGCTGGTCTTCGAGGACGAGGTCGCCGTCTCGACGACCTCGCACCGGGAACGCGTCTGGGCGCCACCCGTTGCCCGTGAGGTCGGTCTTGCTTGAGCAGGGTCGGCGAACCTTCAATCGGCTCGGCTTCGGGCGTAGTCGGCGTACGGTTCGGTCCCGGGAAATGCGGGCTGGGTGAATTGGGCGTAGGTGCAGGGCAGGCCGTTGCCGATGTCGTTCTTCAGCGGCAGGGGTGACGCCTCGACGCTGAGCGGCTGTGGTGTGAGGCGTCTGTTCACCCGCGCGAGAGTGATCCGGTGCCCGCGGTGCGTCGCGATCAGCCGCTCCGCCTCGGCGAGGGCGTCGATCCGCGCGGTGAACCCCTTCTCGGGAGTCGGTTGATTCGCGGTAGCCGGAGTTCACAGCGATCAACTCCTCGGTACCGTCCGCGGGCACGCACATCAGCACGAGGGCACACGACTTCGTCTCCTGGCAGACGTATGCGCAGGGGATGCCGTCGGCCCATGCGTAGACGTAGTCGCTGCCGGACAGATCGCGTTCGCCGAACGCCTGGTGGTCGGCCGGCCACTGCTGGGTGAACCGGGTGGCCGTCGCCGGTGACAGGCCGCAGAGCCTGCCGAGGAACTGCTCCAGGGTGGGCACGAAGTCGCCGGGGCGGCCGTGCCATGGCGCTCGGGGCGACGCTCCCGGCCCACCGGGGGTAGCGGCAGGGAAGAGGGGCCGACCGGGAGGGCCGGCCCCAGGGTCCCAGCTCAGGATGCCGCGCTCCGTGCCCCTTCGGTGACCACGTAGCCCGCCTCGATGATCGCCGCCCGTACGGCGTCCTCGTCGACCGAGTCCCCGCTCACGGTCACCAGACCCGCGCGGACATCGACGTCGATCTTGGTGACGCCGGGTACCTCAGTCACCTCCTCGGTGACGCTCGCGGCGCAGTGTCCGCAGCTCATGCCGGACACGGAGTAGATCTTCGAGGCCATGGTGGGTGCTCCTGTCTTCGCTTCTGTGTGAGGTTCGGTGTGGTGTTCCGGTGTGCGGATGAGCTCGGTAGGTTCCGAGTCCGGGCCGGCTGTGGCCGCCGGTCAAGCGGCTGACGCGCCTACCGGGCGGGGCCCTTCGGCGTTGTACAGCGACTCGATCAGTGAGCCGCGGGCGCGGGCCACTCGTGAGCGCACTGTGCCGATGGGGCAGCGACTGACGCGTGCCGCCTCCTCGTAGGGCAGGCCCAGCAGTTGGGTCAGCACGAATGCCTCGCGACGCTCGTCGGGCAGCGCGGCCAGGAGTTCGGCGAGGGCGATCCCTTCGTCGAAGCCGGGCAGGTCGCGTGACTGTGTGCGGTCGGCGACCGCTTGCCAGTCATCGGTGTCCGACAGACGGGGCCGGGCGGCGGCGTACCGGATGCTGTCGATGACCGCGCGGCGGGCGATGGACAGCAGCCAACTGCGTGCCGAGGAGCGGCCTTCGAAGCGGTGCAGGCTGCCCAGGGCGCGCAGGAAGGTGTCCTGGGCCAGGTCGTCGGCGTTCTGCGGGTCGGCGCCGAGGTGGGTGACGTAACGAATGACATCGCGGTGCAGGGCGCGGACGAACTTCTCGACGGCGTCGGGGTCTCCACCGCGCGCGGCGAGTGCCCAGGACGTTATCGACTCGTCTCGCGACACGCGTGCGTCGCCAGGGGTGGGGAGGACAGGAGTGAGCACCTGAAATCCTTCTCGGGGTCCGGGAACCAGGCTCGCGCAGAGGGCGGGCGTGGTGGTTCCGGTGACTGTTGACATACGGCTGCGCTGGTGCGCGCGGCCGATGCCCGAGGCAGGAGCGGAGCGTTGGTGGAGGACTCCGTGTACGGCCTCGGGGAACCGGCTGTCGTCAGAGGACAGCGGTTCCGACAGGTGGTCCCCGGGAAGTGATGGCGTGGACGAGAAGAAGCTGCCGCAGCACGCGACTTGAGCCACTTCGGCGGGCACGGATGCGAGGGCGGTGCGGCGGGGCGGGCAGCCGGAGCAGCAGCCCAAGGGGGGCGGCCAGCCAGCCGGCGAGCACCCGGAGAACGCGGAAGACCGCCCGCTCACCATGAGCGAGCCACAGGGCGCAGAGCAGGGCGGTGACGAGGTGGGCGACGAGCATGCCCGTCGAGGACATCCCGTCCATGCCATGGCCCGCGTGACCCCCATGAGTCACGGCGCCCATGGAGTCCGCGCCGCTCATGTTCTCCATGCCACTCATCGATCCCGCGGCATCCGTCGAGCCCATGGAGTGGTGGGAGTGTGCGCCCGCCATGGCGTGGCTCATGGAATGCGTGGCAGCTGATGTGCCCACGCCGCCGGCACCGCCGGCCGGCGGTGAGCACAGCAGGGAGCGCGTCCAGCGTTCAACCAGGGGTGCCCCGCCGGACGGTGTCGTTGCTGCGAGGGCCTGCGCGAGCGAGAACAACGCGTGCAGAGCCACCTGGGTGATGACCGCGAAGGAGGCGACCACGAGGAGTCCTCGTTCCCGACCGGCCAGAGACCAGGCCGCCCCGCCCGCTGCCACGGCCCCGGCGGCCAGAGCCCAGCCGGGCACCGCGAGGTCCGACGCCATCACATGGCCCTGGACAGCGGCCAACACGCAGACGACCGCGAACATCGCGGCCCTCAGCGTGCGAGCACTTCGTCCAGCAGTCATAACGGCTTCATCCTTGCATCAGCGTCTCCGCCGTCATCGATCGGTACGGACGGCGATGGGTGCCCCACTCAATGCGACTTGTGTGATGCAGATAACGCAACGTGCTGTCTGCGAAAGAACATTGACCGGTTTCCGGGTGCGGCCGGCGTCCCGCGAGGTGCGTGGGGGTACCGGCGGCGTGAAGCGTCCCCGGGGTGCGGAGCGGTGTCCTGCGGTATTCGCGCTGCTACGGAGCCGCTCTGCGGGATCGCGCGCTTGGTGAGCCAGGGTGGCCCCGTCGCGGGCACCCCGGCCCGTGTCGCCGTTGAAGAGGGTTGGGTCTCGACCGGATGGCCGAGCGAGCACGGGTAATCAGTGCCCGACGGGACGCCTGCCCCAACTCCCGGCAGCGCGAGGGAAGTCGGCGCGCGGTCACCGGGAACTCAAGCCCCATCATGGCCGACTACTGGTTCGACAGCGCTGCCCGGTACACCCTCTGACCGCCGTGTGAGGTCGTCGGCGGGGCGGGCGCGGAACTTCGGACGGAGGCGGTTCGGTGCACGTGAGACACAAAGGACACTCGTCGTGGCTGCGGAGACGTGGATGACACCGGAGATCGAGGACGCCTTCGCGGCGGTCAGGGCCGAGTGCGGCGCCGATTCGCTCGTCCGGGTCGAGCGGATGCTGGAGCCGGGCAGCGGAGAACGGCACCCGCTGCAGAAAGAGGCCAAGTGGATCCTGCCAGGTCTCTCTCCCACTCCTTGGCACGATCCCTATGCCTACGTCGAACTGGCGCCCGCCGTCCACGCGCTGGAGGCCGGTCACCAGGCGATAAAGAAGGAACTGAACGCCGCATGGGAAGCCCGCCGGGAGGCGTTCTCGGACTACGAGCACTATCTGACCCGGCAGGAGGACTGGCAGGCTCTCTACCTGTTCCGCCAGGGAGGTCTTGTCGAGGAGTCGGCCGCCACGGTCCCCACCGTCTACCAGGTGGTGAAGGACGTCGCCGTCGATACGGAGAAGATATGCCCTCTCCTCGAATGTCATTTCTCCACTCTGTTGCCGGGTGCCGTGGTCGAGCCCCATTGTGACCTGTGGAACTTCAGCATCAATCTGCATCTCGCCGTGGACATTCCGGACGGGTGCAGCATCACGGTCGCCGGGGAGACCCGTTCCTGGGAAGAGGGAAAGTGTCTCCTCTTCGACTACTCCTTCGAGCATGAGGCGCGCAACGAGGGCACTCGTCCGCGAACATGCCTGCTCATCGACCTCTGGCACCCGGAGACCACTATTCCGGAACGTCGGGCGCTGGTCGCCCTCATCAGCGAGATCCGACGGCTCATGGGAGAGGGCTGACGCGAGGAGAGTTCGCGATGTCGCTTTCCTTTTCATCCGGCAGGCTGTGACTGCCGGATATCGATGCTGCCCTAAATTCTCGGGTGCTGGGAGTGTGGGATCGAAAATTCGGCCGTTCCCGATCCCGGGAGACGCTGCTACGGTGACTGACCGAAAGAGATCGGTCCCACGGAATTCTGTCCAGGTGAATTCCCTGTGTTCTGATCCCGAGGGGGTGAACGACGATGTCCGTGAAGGAACCGGCAGAAGTTTCCGCTCGAAAGCCGTTCGGGCTTTCCCTGATTGTCCTGGCGATGGGGCAGCTCGTCATCTCGCTCGACTACAACATCGTGTACGTCGCGCTGCCCGACATCGGTGCCGGACTGGGGTTCTCCGACCACGATTTGCAGTGGGTGGTGAGCGCCTACGTCGTGGCCACCGGCGGTTTCCTGCTGCTGGGCGGCCGGGCCGCCGACCTGCTGGGCCGGCGCCGGATGTTCGTCCTGGCGGCGCTGTTGTACGCGGGGTCGTCCCTCGTGGGTGGCCTGTCCGAGTCACCCGGTGTGCTGGTCGCGGTCCGGGGCGTCCAGGGCATCGGCGGTTCCCTGCTGTTCCCGGCGACGCTGTCCCTGATCACCACCCTGTACGAGGAGGGGCCGGCCCGGAACCGTGCCCTCGCGGTGTGGGGCGCCGCGGGCGCCGGCGGGCTCTGCTTCGGGTCGCTGCTCGGCGGGGTCCTCGTGGGGGCGTTCGGCTGGCCCTCGGTGTTCTTCGTCAACGTGCCCGTCGCAGGTGCCCTCGCGGTGGCCGGATGGCTGCTCTTCCCGGCGGACGGGCCCTGGGACCGCTCGCGCCGTTTCGACGTGGCGGGCGCGCTGACCGCGACGGGTGGGATCACGCTTGTGGTGTTCCTGCTGGTCCAGGCCCCGGCGGTGGGGTGGACGACCCCGACGGCCCTCGTCAGCGCGGTGGCGGCCGTCGCACTGCTGACCCTGTTCGCCGTCGTCGAGCGGCGCTCGCGTGAACCGCTGGTCCCGGCAAGGCTGTTCGCGCACCGGGGCCTGCTCGCGACGATGGCGGTGACCGCACTGTTCAGCGCCACGTTCAGTTCGGTGCCGTACTTCCTCACCCTGTACTTCCAGACGGTCCACGCCTACAGCGCGGTCGCGACCGGCCTCGCGTTCCTCGTGCCCGCCGTGGTGGTCGCCGTCGGTACGCAGGCCGGTGCACGGGCCGTGGCCGCCTTCGGGGTGCGCCGGATGTTGGTGGGCGGCATGGGGCTGGGCGCCGCCGGAGCGGGGGCGCTCGGCGTGGCGCTCACCGCGGACGGCTCGTACGCCACGCTGCTGCCGGGGATCGTGCTGCTGGGCCTCGGCCAGGGCGCGGCGTGGACCGGGATGTGGATCGCCGCGTCCGCCGGGGTAGCTCCCGGCGACCAGGGCATCGCCTCCGGGATGGCGTCCACCACGTTGCAGGTGGGCGGCGCGGTGGGCCTCGCTCTTCTCGTCGCGGTCGCCGGCGGGGTCGGACAGAGCGCGTCCGGTCCCGGGCTCCTCGACGGCATCCGTACCGCCGTGTTCGTGATCGCGTCCGGAATCGCATGCGGGGCGCTCGCGCTGTTCACCTTCCGCAGGAACACCGCTTCCACCACCGCCCGAGCCGACGGTCCCTAGGCCCTCCGCTCAGGTTCCCCTTTTCCTCCGTCGCTTCGTCCCCTCCCGTGTCCGGGCTGCCCAGCCGCCCTCCGTCATGCCAGGAGAACCTCCATGTCCCGTCCCGCCGCCGGTCCTTCCGTCCCTCCGGCAGCCGTTCTGTGCGGACTGGCCGGCTGGGTGCCGTCCCGTGTGGTGACCAACGAGCACCTCGCTCGACGGCTCGACACCGACGACACGTGGATCCGCACACGGACCGGTATCCACACGCGGCACGTCATCGACGCCGGACAAGCCACGTCGGACCTGGCCGTCGAGGCCGGCCGCCGTGCCCTGGCCTCTGCGGGGACCGACGCCGTCGATGCCGTCGTCGTCGCCACGACGACTCCGGATCACCCCTGCCCCGCCACCGCGCCGGGCGTCGCCGCGCGCCTCGGGCTGGCGGGCGCGGCGGCCTTCGACATCGGCGCCGTCTGCACCGGGTTCGTGTACGGGCTCGCCTCGGCCGCCGGGCTGATCGCGGCCGAGGTCGCGAGACGGGTCCTGCTCATCGGGGCGGACACCTACTCCACGATCGTGGACCCCCTGGACCGGGCCAACGCGATCATCTTCGGCGACGGCGCCGGAGCGGTCGTCCTGCGCGCCGGGCACCCCGACGAGCCCGGGGCGGTCGGCCACTTCGACCTCGGCAGCGACGGCGCCCACGCGGACCTGATCACGGTCGCCGCCGGCGGCTCCCGCCAACGGTCCCAGCAGGGTGAACCGACCCGCGAGGAACGCCACTTCGCGATGCGCGGGAGGGAGGTGTACCGCCACGCGGTGACCCGGATGACCGAGTCGGCGCGCACCACCCTGTCCCGGGCCGGCTGGAAGATCGACGACGTCGACCACTTCGTACCCCACCAGGCCAATCTGCGGATCCTGCACTCGGTGGCCGACGACCTCGGGCTGCCGCGTGAACGCTGTGTGACCCAGGTCGAGTCCGTCGGAAACACAGGGGCCGCGTCGATCCCGCTCGCCCTCGCCGACCTGACCGTCAGGGGCGCGGTCCGCCCCGGTGACCGGCTGCTGCTCACTGCCTTCGGAGGCGGCCTCACCTGGGGCTCCTGCCTCCTGACTTGGCCCTCACTTCCCGTGACACCACAAGAACGGACGACGCCATGAGCACCACCTACGAGCAACTCGTCGGCATCCTCACGAGACTGCACGACGCCCCCGCCGACCGGATACGCCCCGAGGCGACCCTCGGCGCCCTGGACGTCGACTCCCTGACCACGGTCGAGATCAGCATCCGCGTCGAGCGCGACCTCGGCGTGAGCGTCGGAGACGACGAACTCGAACCCGACCTCACCCTCGGCGACATCGCCGGACTCATCGACGCCCGCCGGGCGACCGTCTGAATCCACGGAAGGAATCACTGTGATGGAGAGGGCAGGAACCACTTTCATGGAGATCAAGGAACAGCCCGGTGTCGCGATGGGCGTGACGGTCGAGGGTTTCGACCACACCACCGCCTCGGAGGCGGACATCGCCGCGCTCAAGCACACCGTCTACACGAGGAAGATCGCCGTCCTGAAGGGCCAGGACCTCTCCCCGGAGGAGTTCCTCGCCCTCGGCAAGCGACTGGGCCGCCCAGAGACCTACTACGAGCCGATGTACAAGCATCCGGAGGTTCCGGAGATATTCGTCTCCTCGAACGTGCCGGAGAACGGCAAGCAGATAGGCGTCCCCAAAACCGGCAAGTTCTGGCACGCCGACTACCAGTTCATGCCGGACCCCTTCGGGATCACCCTCATCTACCCCCAGGTCATTCCGGAGAAGAACCGCGGCACGTACTTCATCGACATGGGCCGGGCCTACGAGAAGCTGCCCGAGGAGCTGAAGAAGGACATCGCCGGAACGTACTGCAGGCACTCGGTGCGCAAGTACTTCAAGATCCGCCCGCACGACGTCTACCGCCCCCTCTCCGAGATCATCGAGGAGGTCGAGCGGAAGACCCCGGCCGTCGTGCAGCCGACCACCTTCACACACCCCATGACCGGCGAGACGGTCCTCTACCTCAGCGAGGGTTTCACCGTCGGCATCGAGGACGGGAACGGCGAGCCGCTCGACGAGGAGCTGCTGAAGCGGCTGTTCGGCGCGACCGGCCAGCTCGACGAGAGCTTCGAGCACGAGAACATCCACTTGCAGAGTTTCGAGAAGGGCGACCTGCTGGTCTGGGACAACCGCAGCCTCATCCACCGTGCCCGGCACACCACCACACCCGAGCCGACCGTCTCCCACCGCGTCACCGTGCACGACGAGCGCAAGCTGCACGACGGGATCACGGCGGCATGACGGACGAGTCCCTGCTCGACCGGGTACTACGGCCCTACAAGGCCCACTGCAAGTATCTGAAGTCGGCGGATGTCACCGAACGGGACGGACGCCTCACCGCCCGTTGCACCTTCTCGATACCCGAGTCGTGCTACATCGACGACACCGGGCATCTGAATTCCGTCGAAGTGAACATCTGTTACAACCAGATGATGTATTACCTCGTCGCCAGGTCGGTGCAGGACGGCCTGGGCACGGCCTTCGCGGGCTGGACGCCGGACGACTTCTGGAAGCGCCAGCTTCCGGACATTCTCATCGCCCGTTTCTCCTCCAGTTTCCGGCGCCCCGTCAACCCCCGTGACTTCTCCGGGGAAATGGAATTCCGGTCCGTCACCCGGCGTGCCCCGGCCGGCGGACTTCCGTTCCTGCACGCGGAGACCGCCTTCCGCTACTGGGACTCGGAGGCCGGCCGCTGTGGCGGCGAAGCGGTCCTCGCCATCGTCAACATCCCCTGACAACCAGTCGACCCCACCGAGGCACCCATGGACACGCTCCACCACTCCCAGCTCCGGACACTCGTCCAGACCACGCGCCTCCACGCGGAGCATCGGCCCACCACTGCGGCGGTTCTGTGCGAGGGCCGAACCCTGACGTACGAGCAGTTGCACCGCGAGAGCAACCGCATCGCCCACGCTCTGAAGGCCGCTGGACTCGTACCGGGCGACCGGGTCGCCTACCTCGGCAAGGAGGCCGAGCACTACTACGAGATCCTCTTCGGCTGCGCGAAGAGCGGCACGGTCCTCGTCCCCGTCAACTGGCGGCTGGCCGCACCAGAGGTCAGCCACATCCTCCAGGACTCCGGGACCCGACTGCTGTTCCTGGAGGACGAGTTCGCGCCGATCGTGGAGAGGATGCCGACCGCCCCGCCCGAGACGACCGTGGCGCTCGGCGAGGACTTCGCCACCTGGAAGGCAGCCCACCCCGACACCGAACCGCCGGACACAGCCACCCCGGACACCCCGGTCGCCCAGCTCTACACCAGTGGCACCACCGGGCTGCCCAAGGGCGTCGTGCTCGCCCACCGAAGCTTCTTCGCGATCCGGGACGCCCTGGCGAGCGAGGGGCTGGACTGGATCGACTGGCGGCCCGGCGACATCGCGCTGGTCGGCATCCCCGGCTTCCACATCGGCGGCCTGTGGTGGGCCACACAGAACTTCAACGCCGGCACCACCGTCGTCGCGATGCGCGCCTTCGCCGCCCGCCAGGCCGTCGACCTCATCCGTGACCTCGGCATCACCACCGCCTGCGTCGTGCCCGCGATGCTCCGCATGATGCTGAACGAACCCGGAGTCGACGCCAAGGACTTCACCACCCTGCGCAAAGCGGTGTATGGCGGCTCCCCGATCTCCGAGGCGCTGCTGGAGGAGAGCCTCGCCGTCCTCGACTGCGAGTTCGCCCAGATCTACGGCCTCACCGAGACCGGCAACACCGCTGTGTGCCTGCCACCCGCCGCGCACGTCCCCGGCGGCACGCTCATGCAGGCCGCCGGGCGACCCTATCCGGGCGTGCGCGCCAAGGTGATCGACGGCGGGGGTCGCGAACTGCCGCCGGGCGCCGTGGGAGAGGTGTGCCTGGCCACGCCCGCGCACATGGTCGAGTACTGGGGGCTGCCCGACAAGACCGCCGAGACCCTGGTCGACGGATGGATCCACACCGGGGACGCCGGACACCTCGACGAGGACGGCTACATCTTCATCCGCGACCGGATCAAGGACGCCATCCTCGTGGCAGGTGAGAACGTCTACCCGGCCGAGATCGAGAACGTACTGGAAGGCCATCCAGGGGTCGCCGAGGCCGTGGTCGTCGGCGCCCCCGACGAACGGTGGGGCGAGTACGTGCACGCCTTCGTCGTCCCGGCCCTCGAACAGCCGCCCACCCCACGGGACCTGCACACCTTCCTCGTCCCGCAGCTCGCGAGCTTCAAGCTCCCCGCCCGCTACGAGTTCATCGACAGCGTCCCCCGCAACCCCAGCGGCAAGATCCTCCGCCGCGAACTGCGCGACCGCTTCTGGAGCGACGCCGCCCGCAAGGTCAACTGACGTCCCCACCAGGCCCTATGGAGAGAACGCCATGCCTGCTCCCCTCACGCCGGAGGGCTTCCGCACCGACCTCGCGGAGTTCCTGTACCTGGAGCCCGACGAGGTCGACCTCGAAGGGAACCCCCTCTACGCCGGACTGGACTCCCTGCGCATCGTCACGCTCATCGAACGGTGGCGGGAGACCGGCGTCGACGTGAGCTTCGTCGAACTCGCCGAGCGCACCTCGTTCGCCCAGTGGTGGGAGCTGCTCTCGACACGTCAAGGGGGAGGGGACCATGCCGACGCGTGAACGCCGTGCGCTGCTGGCCGCCCAGGAAGGCATCTGGACCGGCCAGCAGTTGGACGTGGACAGCCCGGCGTACAACACGGCCGAGTACGTGCACATCCACGGCTCCGTCGACCCGGCGGTCTTCGAGGACGTCCTGCACCGCGTGGTCGCGGAGACCGAGGCCCTGAACGTCACCTTCATGGCCGACGAGGTGGGGCGACCTGCGCAGGTGACCACGGAGGCCGCGGGCTGGCGACTGCACACAGCCGACCTCACCTCCGAGCACGATCCGCACGCGGCGGCCCTGGCCTGGATGGACCAGGACATGGCCCGCCCCGTCGACCTCACCCGCGACCTTGTCTTCGGCCACGCCCTGCTGCGCGTCACGCCGGAGGAGTACCTCTGGTACCACCGCGTCCATCACATCGCGCTCGACGGATTCGGGCTCGCGCTGGTCGCCCGCCGGGTCGCCGAGGTCTACACCGCCCTGATGGCCGGTGAACCGGTGGAGGACAGTGGCTTCGGCACCCTGGAGTCGGTCAGGGACGAGGAGCACACCTACCGGGCCTCCCCGCGCTTCGCCAAGGACCGTGCCTACTGGGCGGAGCGGTACGCCGACCGGCCGCCCGTCGCCTCGCCCGCCGGCCGGACCGCCCTGCCCGCCCGCACCTTCCACCGCCGGGTCGTCGATCTGGACGCGGCCCGGACACAGGAGCTGCGTGCCGTCGCCCGCGACCTCAAGGTCACCTGGTCCGAGGTGCTGCTCGCCGTGACGGCGGCCCATCTGCACCACGTCACCGGTGCCCCGGAGATCGTCCTCAGCCTCCCGGCGATGGGGCGCCTCGGCTCCGTCTCGCTCCGGGTCCCGTGCATGGTCCGCAACATCCTGCCCCTGCGCGTCCCCATCACCGCGGCGGACAGCCTCCGTGACCTCGTGCCCCGGATCACCCGCGAACTGCGCGCCGGACTGCCCCATCAGCGCTACCGCTACGAGCAACTGCGGCGCGATCTCAGACTCGTCGGCGGACAACGCCGGTTGTCCGGCCCCGGCGTCAACATCATGCCGTTCGAGTACGACCTGCGCTTCGCCGGCCACCGCAGCACCGTCCACAACGTCTCCGCCGGTCCGGTCGACGACCTCTCCGTCAACGTCTACGACCGCTCCGAGGGGGCCGGCCTGCGCATCGCCGTGGACGCCAACCCGGACCTCTACACCGAGGCGGAGGTCACTGCTTTCCAGGAGGGGCTGCTCTCCCTGCTCGCGACGGCCGTCGCGGAGCCGGATCGTGTGCTCGGTCAGCGCTTCGGCGGCGAGAGGGCCCCCGTACCCGTACCCGCCCCCGTCGCCGTGCTGGACGGAGGGCCGCTGCCGGGCCCGGCCCGTCCCGTCCTGGAGCTGATCGCCGACCACGCCGCCCGGCGCGGCGCAGCCATCGCGGTCGAACACGACGGGCGCCGTGTCACGTACGCGGAGTTGTTCGGGGCAGCACATGAGGTCGCCCGACGCCTGTCCGCCCGGAGGGTCGGCCGGGGCGACCTGGTCGCCGTCGCCCTGCCACGCGGCATCGACGCGGTCACCGCCGTCCTCGGCATCCTGCTCTCCGGCGCCGCCTACGCCCCGCTCGACCTGACAGCACCCCAGGAGCGGACGGCGGAACTCCTGGACGACGCCCGGCCCGCCCTCATCCTCACAACCCGGGCACACACCGGCGCTTTCGGAGGCCGAGCCGTACTCCTGCTGGACGAGCCGGGCTCCGGGCCCGCTCCGGCGCCCCGAGCCGCTCGCCCGACGGCACCCCTGCCGGAGGACCTCGCCTATGTGCTCCACACCTCCGGCTCGACCGGGCGCCCCAAGGGCGTGGAGATCGGCCACCGTGCCCTCGCCCACTTCGTGGCCGGTGCCGCCCATCGCTACGGCCCCCACCAGGCGGACCGCGTCCTGCAGTTCGCCCCGCCGCACTTCGACACCAGCGTCGAGGAGATCTTCCTGACCCTGTGCGCGGGCGCCACCCTCGTCGTCCGCGGCGAGGACATGACCGACTCGGTCCCCGCCTTCCTGGACGCCTGCGCCCGGCTGCGCATCAGCTTCCTCGACCTGCCCACGGCCTACTGGCACGAACTCGCGTACGCCGTCGGGACCGGTACCGCCGCGCTGCCCGCCGACGTACGCACCGTCGTCATCGGCGGCGAGGCGGCGCTGCCCGAGCGCGTCGACCGCTGGCGCAAGGCAGTCGGCACCTCGGTACGGCTGCTCAACACCTACGGCCCGACCGAGGCCACCGTCGTCGCCACCGTCGCCGACCTGCATGACCCGGCACTCGTCCCCGGCGACGTCCCGATCGGGCTGCCGCTTCCGGGCACCCATGCGGCGGTCGTCGACGGTGAACTCCATCTCCTGGGCGACAACCTGGCCGACGGCTACCGGGGAGAACACGCGGATGCCGTCCGCTTCGCCGCGCTCGACGCCCTGCCCGGAGGACCGCGCTCCTACCGGACCGGCGACCTGGTCCGGGTCGGTGACGACGGGCAGTTGCGCTACGTCGGCCGGTCCGACACCGAGTTCAAGATCAGCGGACATCGGGTGCACCCCGCCGAGGTGGAGAGCACCCTCGTCGCCCACCTCGAAGTGCGTGACGCCGCGGTCGTGGGCCAGATACTCGACGACGGGACGCGCCGCCTGGCCGCGTACGTCGTACCGGGCGGGCCCGTGCCGGATGGCCCCGCCGAGGCGGCCGCACTGGCACGGGACCTCCGCCACCATCTGCGGGCGACACTGCCCGCCGCGGTGATCCCGTCGGCCGTCGAGTTCGTGGACCGCCTGCCCAGGACGAGTTCGGGGAAGATCGACAGGCGCGCTCTGCCCGCCCTGGGCGAGCGGCGCCACGCGGAGGCCGACGGCACCCTGGAGCGGACCATCGCCGACGTCTGGCAGCAGATGCTCGGGGTGAGGGCCGTTGCCGTGCGGGACGACGTGTTCGAGCTGGGGGCCCAGTCCCTCCAGGCCATCCAGGTGGCCAACCGCCTCGGCGTCGAACTGCGCCGGGAGGTGAAGGTGGCCTGGCTCTTCCAACACCCGACGCCCGCGGGGTTGGCCAGTTTCCTGGACCGGCGGGCGATACCGGCCGCCACCCACCCTTCCGAGAACGTGCCCACTCCCCACTCCGAGCCGGTCCCGGAGACCACGGGCGCTCTTGAGGCCCTACTCGCAGACGCCGTTCTCGACCCAGACATCCGGCCCGGCAGCCGTCCCCGCCCGGTCGGCGCACCGGACAAAATCCTGCTTACCGGTGCCACCGGCTTCGTCGGCGCACACCTGCTGGCGGAACTGCTCACGAGCACCGAGGCGGAGATCGTCTGTCTGGTTCGTGCTTCGAGCCCGGCCGAGGCCACCGACCGTGCCCACCGGGCATTGGCGAACCACCGGCTGAGCTTCCCGGACTCAATGCGTGAACGCATCACGGCGATCCCCGCCGACATGGCCCGTCCTCGACTCGCTCTGGACGAGGAGACGTTCACCGAACTCGCCCGTACCTGCGGGGCGATCTTCCACAACGCGGCGACCGTCAGCATCATGCGCGAGTACGCCACTCTTCGCGCCGCCAACACCGAGTCCACCAGGACCCTGTTGCGCATGGCGGCCGAACGGTCGACGCCCCTGCACTTCGTGTCGACCCTGTCTGTCGCTCCACCCCTCGCCCTGCGCTCCGAGGTACCGGAGGCGTTCCTCGCACCCCACCCCGGACTGCGATACGGCTACCAGCAGTCGAAGTGGGCGGCCGAGCACCTGCTGGAGCAGGCCGCCGAACGGGGCCTGCCGGTCACCGTGCACCGGCTCGGCCGGATCGTCGGGCCGGCCGCGACCGGATACGTCAACGAGCGGGACTTCCTGTGGAGCGTGCTGCGGGCCGGGGTCCCCGCCGGAATCGTCCCCGACCTGTTCGAGGAAGAGACCTGGACGCCGGTCGACCATGCCGCGAAGGCCCTCGTACACCTGAGCCTCGGCCGGCGTCCGACGGGCGCGACCGTCTTCAACCACGCGGCTACCTCGCCGGTGCGGTTGAGCGACGTGTACGACTGGCTGGGGCAGTACGGCTACCGGCTGCGGCGGATGCCGCTGGCCCAGTGGCGCGCCGACCTTCCCACCGTGTCCGGTGTCGCGGCCACCACGCTCGCGTTCTTCGACTCCTGGGACACGACCGATCCCTCAGCGAAGCCCGATGCTCCCGGCCCCGAACTGCGGCTGGGCCGGGTCCGCGCCGACAACGTCGTGAACGGCCTGCGTGAGGGCGGCATCAGCTGCCCGTCCGTGGACCGGGACCTCGTCTTCCGCTACCTGGACCACTGTCTCGAAGTCGGCCACCTCCCGCCGCCCACAAAGTAGTTGGACCTTGTCGGGAACTCACGGGCAGCTCCGCCCGACTACTGCAGCAGAACCCGTCAGCCAGCCGCACACCTCGCACCAAGGAGCCCGCATGCCGAAGATACGGCCGGTCGCCGTCGCCCTGGCCGGCGCCCTCTGCCTGGTCACCTCGGCATGCGCGGACTCGACCGAGAAGACCGCCGCGAGCGGCGACAAGGCCTCCGCCGAGAACGCGAAGGCGGGCTATCCGGTGACCCTGGAGAACTGCGGGGTGGAAGAGAAGTTCACCAAGGCACCCAGCCGCGTCGTCGTGATGAACGGTGCCTCGGTCGCCGAGGTCTCCACGCTGCTGGCCCTCGGAGTCGAGGACACCGTCGTCGCCAACCAGCAGACCTATGGGATGTCCGAGGTCCAGGGTCGGGCGGAGGCCAT
This sequence comes from Streptomyces sp. MB09-02B, assembly GCF_033794485.1. NCBI lineage: Bacteria > Bacillati > Actinomycetota > Actinomycetes > Kitasatosporales > Streptomycetaceae > Streptomyces > Streptomyces sp. MB09-02B. The sequence continues at coordinate 5,691 of NZ_JARGEE010000005.1, read as the reverse complement.
CAAGAAGCTGCCCACCGGCGACGTGAAGCTCAACGACGCCTACGACATCCCGCGCGAGGCGATGATCGGGCTGCGCCCCGACCTGGTGCTGTCCACGACCTCGTACGGCTTCGACGAGAAGAACGGCTTCGCCACCCGCGAGCAGCTGGGGGACGTCGGCGCCAACTCGTACGTCTCACCGCAGGGCTGCGACCAGGACACCTCGAAGATGACCGTCGCCGACAGCTACACACTGCTGCGCGACGTGGGCCGCATCTTCGGCAAGAGCGACCAGGCCGAGAAGCTCATCACCGCATCGGAGAAGAAGATCGCCGATGTGGCCGCGAAGGTGAAGGGCGAGAAGCAGCCCAAGGTCATGGTCCTGTTCTCCAACATGGCCATGGGCGGCAACGACTTCAGCTCGGTCGTCGCCAAGGGCATCTACAACGACATCCTCGCCAAGGCCGGCGGCTCCAACGCCTTCGAGAACGCCTCGAAGACGTCCTTCGCCGACCTGAGCAAGGAGAAGGTGGCCGCCACCGCCGTCGACGCCCTCGTCGTCATCGGCTACAACGACCCGAACCCGGCGGCCTACGCCCAGAAACTGCTGAAGGAGTTCCCCCAGTGGCCGGCCGCGAAGAACAAGAAGTACGTGGCACTGTCGGACTCGATGTACCTCGGCCCGAGCAACGACCTGGCCGTGGAGAAGATCGCGGAGATGCTGCACCCGGACAAGGTCTGACATTCGGACTCGGCGGGCTGCGGCTGCCCTTGGCAGTCCTCGGCCTGCTGGGCCTACTCGTCGCCGTCATGGTGGTGGCGGTGAGCATCGGCGCGGTCAACATCCCGGTGGCCGACGTGTGGACGGTCCTCCTGCACCACGTCACCGGGCAGGGCGCCACCGACGACCCCGCGCTGGACCAGATCGTGTGGACGTTCCGCGCACCCCGCGTCGCCCTCGCCGCCCTCGTCGGCGCGGGCCTGGCGGTCACCGGCGCGGTCCTGCAGACCCTGGTCGCCAACCCCCTCGCCGACCCCATCGTCCTCGGTTTCTCCTACGGCGCCTCCCTCGGCGCCGTCCTGGTCATCACCCTCGGCGGCGCCGCGCTCGCGGGCCTCGGCGGCCTGGGCGTGTCGGGCGCGGCCTTCATCGGCGCGCTGACGGCCGGTCTCCTGGCCTTCGCCCTGGGACAGCGGCGCGGCCGACTGGCCCCGACCCGACTGGTCCTGGCCGGAGTCATCGTCGGCTATGTCTTCCTCTCCCTGACCAGCTTCGTCCAGCTGATGGCGACACCCACCGAGCTGCGGACCGTGATGTTCTGGATGCTCGGCAGCGTCGCGGGCGCCCAGTGGGACCAACTGCCGACCGTGGCGGTCGTCGTCCTGACGAGCACCGTGGTGCTGACGCTGTTCGGACGCAGGCTCAACGCCCTGCTGGCCGGCGACGAGTCCGCCACCGCGCTGGGCGTGGACGTCAACCGGCTGCGCGCCGTCCTGCTGGTCATCAGCGCGCTGCTCACGGGCACCGTCATCGCCGTCGCGGGCGGTATCGGTTTCGTCGGCCTGATGATCCCCCACCTGGTCCGCCTCACCGTGGGCGCCGACCACCGCAGACTGCTGCCGCTGACCGCACTGCTGGGCGCCATCTACCTGGTTGTCGTGGACCTGCTCTCCCGCACCCTCAACCGCCCCAACGAACTGCCGCTGGGCATCCTCACCGTCCTGCTCGGCGCCCCGTTCTTCCTGTGGCTGCTGCGCCGGAACAAGGGCCTGGACACCGTATGAAAAGGGGACCGTTTGAACAGGGGCCTGGACACCATATGAAACTGACCGTCGACCAGCTCCACGTCACCCTGGACCGCAAGCCGATCCTGCGCGATGTGTGCCTGGAGTCCGCCAAGGGCGACATCGTCGGCCTCGTGGGCCCCAACGGCAGCGGCAAGTCCACCCTCCTCCGCACGGTCTACCGCTCCCTGCGCCCTGCCCAGGGAGTGGTCCGGGTGGGCGGCGACGACGTGTGGGAACTGCCCACCCGCACCGCCGCCCGCCGCACCGCCGCCGTCCTCCAGGACTCCGGCACCACCAGCGGCCTGACGGTCACCGAGATCGTCGCCCTGGGCCGCACCCCCCACCACGGCCTGATGGGGCGCGACGGCGCCGAGGACCACGAGGCAGTCGCCGAGGCCGTCGCCCGCTGCGGCGTCACCCCCTTCGCGGACCGGGACTACGCCACCCTCTCCGGCGGAGAACGCCAACGCGTCCTCCTGGCCCGCGCCCTCGCCCAACGGCCCGAACTCCTCGTCCTGGACGAACTCACCAACCACCTCGACATCCGCGCCCGGTTCGAACTCCTTGACCTGATCCGCAGCACAGGCATCACCACCCTGGCCGTCCTGCACGACCTCGACCTGGCCGCCCGGCTCTGCGATCACGTGGTGGTGCTGTACGAGGGCGAGGTGGTGGCGGCCGGACCCGTCCTGGAGGTCCTGACCCCGGCCCTCCTTCGCGAGGTCTTCGGCGTACGAGGGCACACGGAACGGCATGCCGACGGCGTCGTCCGCATCACGTACGCCGCCAGCCCGCTCGCCACCGACCGGGACACCGAGTGCACGGACAGGGAAGCCGAGTTCATGGACCGGAAGGCCGAGCCCGCGGACCGGTGACCTGCCGCCACCGGTCCTGCGGAGCACCTGTGCCGCGGGCTACCTGTGTTGCGGAGCCTCGTACTGGATGCCGTGCCGCGTCTGTTCGCTCGCTTTGGCCGAGTCGAGTCGGCCGACCAGGTGCCACGCCATGTCGATGCCGGCCGACACACCGGCGGAGGTGACGACGTCACCGTCGTCGACTTATCGCACGCCCTCGCGTACGTCGACCGAACCATCGATCTTCGCCAGCTTGTAGGTAGTCCCGGACAAGAGGTCGACGGCGGCCCGCGACGTCAGCCGGTAGGAGCTGTACCGTCCTTGCCTGCTGCCCTCCAGCACCCCACGGCGCATCAGCCTGCTGATCGTCCTACGGGCGGCACCCGCGGTCACGTGGAACTCACCGAGCAATGCCACGATCGCCGCCGACGGCAACCACGCCCGAACGGGGAACGTGTAGTCGGCGATCAATGTCACCGTGAGTCCCTGCGGCGAGACGTTGCTCTGCCAGCCGGGCGATCGCACGGGGCCGACGGCGCCGTCACCCTCGTCGGAGAAGATCTCCTCGAGGTGGGACAGGTTCGGCAAGGTCGGCTCCGGCGCGGTGGACAGGTTCTGCATCACTGTAACGGTTGTGAAATCGCCGGGTGCAGCTCCGCCGCGATCGCTTTACCAGGCCGGATCTTCTCGCGCAGACGAAGGAGCCCCGGCAGCCTCCACTTCGTCGTAGTGAGGAGTCGACACGAAGAGCGACGGACTGTTCGTGCACGTCACTCGCCAGTACACCGGTAGCGACTTGGCCGCGCCCTGGGCGAGCGTGGGGGGATAGACATGGGCCGCGTCACCGGTCAGGACGACCCTGTCGCGGTGCCAGGAGCCCTCGACGAGCAGCCGGTCGAACCAGGTGCAGTTGACCTCGGCGGGGTCGGTGATGCTCGCGGCGGTCTCCGGCCACGCACCCCCAAAGGGCGCGGCCGGCCGCCGCATCTCGTCCGCGTACGTGGCCCGGTCGATGGAGGCGCGTTCGCGGTTGGCCTCGACGAGGTAGGCGTAGATGACTCCCGTACCGCAGCGTCATCGGCGGCTTGGGGTTCTGGAGCACTCACCGTGTCCCCCCGATGTCGACCACCCAGAGCCCGCGCCCGGCCGCACCATACTGACGGAACAGCAACCCCTCAGCCGAGCACCGGCTCCAGGACAGCCCTTCGATGCCGTGGTTCGTCCATCCGCCATGCAATCGGGGCCGCAGCGCGCCGCTCAGATCGATGAGCGAGTCGACCAGGGGTAGCGAGAGGCCGCTCTCGCGGACTGGAGAGCTCGACAAGTTGGAAGACCCTGCGGTTGGCGATCGTCGCGCGGGGTTCGGCGCGCGTCGCGGATCGATCCAGCCTGGGTCGATGGGGCATCCCGAGTGCTATGGCCTAGCTTCGACGCCCCTTGAGCTCTGCTTCCCTTGCACGTACTTCGGGCAGTCCGGGTTGTGGCATGGGCCTGCCTGCCACAGGGGTACGACGACTCCCATCGTCTTGTGTCGCGTGACCTCCGCGCTCACGGGGTGGTGACAGGCGGGGCACAGGTGTCCGGCCTGCGGTGCCGTCTTACGCTCGTCGCTGCACATATTTCCAGAATAGTCGCATTTGCAATGAAATGGTAAATATTTTGCCAAGGGGTGGAGAAGTAGTGAAGGCGAGGGGCCGTCGCCGACCTCGCCGGTGGTGGAGAGTCGCGTGAGGCGGCTGGGGAGGAAGGGCACGGCAGGTCAGCTGCCTTGTGGCGGGTCGCCCGTATCCCGCGGCTCCTCTGCTGGGGGTTCCCCGTCCTCGGAGTCCGGGGCGTCGTCGCCGTGCTTTGCCTGTGTGGCTGAGGGTGCGCCTTGCGCGGAGGCCGGGCGAGGGTGCCGGATGCTCAGTGCGACGGACGCAGCCAGAACCGTGACGATGACCGCCAGGCTGACGGGTGACGGGATCTCCGGGACGCTGGTGCTGAACAGCTTGTGGGACGCCTGCAGGATCAGTTTCACGCCGATGAAGGACAGGATCAGCGCGAGGCCCTTGCTGAGGTAGTGGAAGCGGTCCAGCAGTCCGGCGAGCAGGAAGTACAGGGCGCGCAGGCCCAGGATGGCGAACGCGTTGCTGGTGTAGACGATGAAGGCTTCGTCGCTGACCGCGAGCACGGCCGGCACACTGTCCACGGCGAAGACCAGGTCGGCCGCCTCGATCGCGGCGACCACCGCGAGGAGCGGGGTGGCGACCCGTTTACCGGCCTCCCGCACGAAGAACTTCATCCCGGCGTACTCGTCCCGGACCGGCATGACCTTGCGCAGCAGCCGCACGGCGATGCTCCTGCCCGGGTCGAAGCTGTCCTCTTCCTCCTTCAGGATCTTGTAGGTGCTGTAGAAGAGGATGGCGGCGAAGGCGAACAGCACTGCGGTGAACCGGCTGACCACGGCCACCCCGGCAGCCAGGAAAACGCCTCGGAACACCAGCGCCCCCATGACGCCGTAGAACAGCACGCGGTGCTGGTAGGCGCGCGGCACCTTGAAGTAGGCGAAGATCAGCGCGAAGACGAACAGGTTGTCGACCGACAGGCTTTTCTCCAGCAGCCACGCGGTGGTGTACTCCACCCCGGGTGTCGTGCCCAGTACCAGGAAGACGACCGCGCCGAAGACGAGGGCGAGACCGACCCACACCCCGCTCCAGGCCGCGGCTTCCTTGAACCCGATGACATGGGCTTCCCGGTGCGCCAGCAGGTCCACGGCCAGCGACACGATCACGGTGACGGCGAACGCCGCCCACAGCCACAACGGCACATCGAGCACGAAAGAGCCTCTCAGGGGCAGAGTGAATGCCTGCCTAGGGAAAAGTCTGGCCCAGTAGCCTGCGCTTGTCGCCCGCACCCAGCCGTGGACACATAGACGGAGACCTCGCCGGAGGCGCCGCCGGCGACGATGAGCCGACCCGCGCGGTCGGTCTCCGTACCTGCGGCCGACGTCCGTCCGTCCTTGCCTCCCGGCAGGAACGCCTGGGTCGCACTGCGGTGGATGTCGCCGTGGTGGATCTTTGTGAGGGGG
>NZ_JARGEE010000059.1:0-30076 GCF_033794485.1 Streptomyces sp. MB09-02B | reverse complement strand
TTTGTTCTTTTGTTTTTTTTTTTTTTGTGTGTTGCTCGGCGCCCCGAGAGTTAACAACAGGGTTTTGTGGGGGGGGGCGAGAGGTGTTTAGGGTCGCGGCCGGGCCGCGCGTGGGTCGGCTAGCGGAAGGCGGCCGCGGGTGTCAGCTCCCGTACGGTCAGCACGTCCATCCTCGCCGGGGAGCCCAGGGCGGAACCGCAGCTCTCCTGCCGGGGCGGCTCGGCGGCGCCCCGGGCGACGGCGACGGTCCAGCGGCGGCCGTCGGTGTGGGCGACGACGACGTCCCAGCGGGGAGCCGAGCCGTCCGTGCGTACGACGGCCAGGGTGCCGACGTCGTCCTCGCCGATCTCCGTGCGCACCGCCAGCTCGGCGGCCTGCCCGGGGCGTGCCCAGGCGGAACTTCCGCGGCACCCGTCGGTGACGACACGGCCTTCCCGCACGCCTTGGAGGACCTCCTTGACGTGATGGGCCTCGGCGCGGCCGTACATGTATCCGAACGGCAGCACGAGCAGGGTCGGGGAGAAGCGGTGACCACCCAGATGAGTGACTTCCCAGGTGCCCTCGACTCCGGACGCGGCCAGTTCGGCGGCGAGTGGTCGGCCGAGGAGCGCGCAGCAGCGGTCGCGCTTGCCGTTGGTGCAGACGAGCGCGAGGGGGTCGCCGGTGTGGGGCCGGCCGCGCAGAACCGATCCGAAGGAGTGGTGGTCGCCCCGGCCGAGTGCGGCGAGATCGAGGTCGAGCAGCCGCTCGGGAGAGGACGTCGTGGCGCTGTGCAGCCAGATGTTTCCCGGAGCGGTGTGGGCGACGTACACCTGGCGCTCGTGGACCTCGCGGCAGTCCGCGTGGCGTCCGGGGCGCCGGATGAGCGCCACGCGTACGCCGGTGCCCTCCGCCGCGGCTTCGAGGGCGCGGCCGAGCACGGGATCGAGATGGCTGGAGGTGAGCGCCTTGGCGCCCCAGGGGCCCGGCTGTTCCAGCAGCAGCCATGTCCTCGCCGTGGCGGCGGTCCCCGCGAGAGGCTCGCCGAGGTGTCGGGACGCGGATGTGCACGTACTCACAGAGGTGAGCCTAACCTGACTTCCTCGCGACTGAACTCCGGCTCGGCCGAAGGGGGTGCTCGGGGGACCACGAGGATTCGCGCGGGACGGCGGCCCGAGGGGCCCGCGCTGTAGTGCAGGCGAGCCCCCGTTCAGGATCAGGCGTCGGGGATGTCCGACTTTGCCCGGATGAGAGTCTCGCGGCTGATGACCACGATCCTCTCGTAGTCAGCGCGCGAAGCGTCGGCAGGAAGCTCGGGGTCGAGCTTGTCTGTCCGATCTGTCCCGATCACTGCGAAGTTGCCGTCCTGCAGTTCGAAGATGTCTGGGCACGTCTGCCCCGCGGCACTGCCCCTCTCGCGGGGCGAGGCACCGATGCGGCGCACGATTTTCAACGGGTCGATCCTTGGGTCATGAGTAGTGATACGAGCGGGGCCAACTTAGTGCCCGGGAGCCGGTTGATGCGCATGCATCGAAGACGCGATGGAGTGAAGTCAGGGGTGGGGGTCGCGCTGTGTGACGCGAGCGCCGTGCGAGGAGAAGGCTTCACTCGGCGGGGGGTTCGCCCACGACCCACCACTCGTCCGTGCCCGCTTCCTCCAGGTCGTTGATCAGGGTGTCGACCATCCTGCCGATCTCCGACTCCTCCGAGCCCTCCTTCAGGCTCGACCGGTGGTGGCGCGTGGCCGCCCAGTAGTCGCGCATCAGCGTGCTCTGGAAGATCCCGCGGAGGTGCCCGTACAGCTCGGCCCGGCTGAAGACGCCCACCCGGTAACCCTGGAGTACATGGGTGTAGAGGAGGTTGGCGAAGAGGTACTGCCGCTGCCGGTCCGTGGACAGTTCCTCCTCGTAGGCGTTCAGGACGGGCAGCAGGGTCGGGTCCGCGGCCGCCTTCATGACCAGCTCGAAGTTGTGCCGCTCGTAGGCGATCAGTGCCGCGCGCTGTTCCGTCTCGCGTTCCAGTCGTTCCAGGCGCCGAAGCAGGGTGCTGATACGCCGCTCCACGACGAACGCGCCCAGTGCTCCCACCGCGAAGGCGAAACCCGCTGCCGCGGCGGGGCCGAGTCCCCGCGCTCCATGATTCTGTGTGGTCATGTCAATCCCCGATTCAGGCGGCCGTCCGCCGGTCGTCGGGTGTGGGTCGACAGGTGGGGGACCGGCGAGCGGTGGGCGGCGCTTGCCGTCTCCCAGTGTCGCCGAGAGGCGCTCGTCCACCGGGAGGCGGAGAGGAGGCGCACGGAAGGATGCGTGGGTCGCGCGACCCGGCGCCATGCCCATCGTGTGCCCCACGGGCGCCGCTGACAATCGCTCGCTCGGCGGGGTGGGCGGGCCCCCCTCGTATCCTGGTGCGGCATTCGATCGGCACATGAGAGCAACGGTGTGGGAGTGGGCGCGTGTTGAGCCAGTCGTCGAGCCGGGTTCCGGGGCCGAGGCCGCAGCACCTGCCGCAGATCCCCGTGGTCGTCCTCGCCGGATTCCTCGGATCGGGCAAGACGACCCTGCTGAATCACCTGCTCCACCGCAGCGGCGGCAGCCGTATCGGCGCCGTGGTCAACGACTTCGGCGCGATCGAGATCGACGCGATGGCCGTGGCCGGGGCGCTCGGGGACTCCACCGTGTCACTGGGCAACGGGTGCCTGTGCTGTGCCGTCGACGTCAGCGAGCTGGACCGGTATCTGGAGCGGCTCGCCGATCCCGCCGCCGGGATCGACGTCATCGTCATCGAGGCGAGCGGGCTCGCCGAGCCGCAGGAACTCGTGCGGATGGTGCTGGCCGGCGAGAACCCCCGTGTGGTGTACGGCGGGCTCGTCGAGGTCGTCGACGCGGCCGAGTTCACGCGGACCCGGCAGCTGCATCCCGAGCTCGACCGCCATCTCGCCCTCGCCGACCTCGTGGTCGTCAACAAGCTCGACCGGGCCGAGGACAGGGCCGGGATCCTGGCGCTCGTCCGTTCGCTCAGCGACCGTGCGGCGGTCGTGCCCGCCATCTACGGGCGTATCGACCCCGAGTTCCTGTTCGACTGCAGGCCCTCCGAGGAGCGTGTCGGCCAGCTCTCCTTCGACGACCTCCACCGGCGCGACGAGGCCGGGGAGGAGCACGGGGACCATGCCGGGCATCTGCACACCGGCTACGACAGCGTCTCCTTCGTCTCCGACGTGCCGCTCGATCCCCGGCGGCTCATGGACTTCCTGGACGGGCGGGCCGAGGGGCTCTACCGCGTCAAGGGGTACGTCGACTTCGGGCCGTACGACCCCCGCAACCGCTACGCCGTGCACGCCGTGGGGCGCTTTCTGCGGTTCCGTCCCGAGCCCTGGCCGCCCGGCGAAGCCTCCCGCCTCACCCAACTCGTCCTCATCGGGGCGGGGATCGACGTCCCGGCCCTGACCAAGGAGCTGGACGCGTGCAGGAGCGAGAAGGACGCCCCGCACGCCGACGAGCACGGCATGTGGGGCGTCCTGCGCTATGTCCGGCAGACGGGGGCCGACGAACCCGACGAACCCGACGTCTCCTACGACGACGTCTGACGCGTCCCGCTCACACCGGTCCGGCCACCGAGGACACGGTCTTGCCCAGGGAGACACCCGAGCCGTCGCGGCGCGGGTCCATCTCCGGGAGGTCCGCCGGGGTGCCGTTCTTCTGCGCGGCGCGGGCGGGGGCCGGGCCCGCCCAGGCGACGGACAGGCAGTCCTCGCCCTTGAGGAACCGCTGGCAGCGGACACCGCCCGTGGCGCGGCCCTTGCGGGGGTACTGGTCGAACGGGGTCAGCTTGGCCGTGGTCTGCACGGAGTCGTCCAGGGTGCCCCGGGAGCCGGCGACGGTGAACACCACCGCGTCCACGGCCGGGTCGACGGCCGTGAAGGAGATGACCTTCGCGCCCTCGGTGAGCTTGATGCCCGTCATACCGCCGGCGGGGCGGCCCTGCGGGCGGACCTGGGCGGCCTGGTAGCGCAGCAACTGCGCGTCGTCCGTGATGAAGACCAGGTCCTCCTCGCCCGTGCGCAGCTCGACGGCGCCGACGATCCGGTCGCCCTCCTTGAGCGTGATGACCTCCAGCTCCCCCTTGTTGGACGGGTAGTCGGGGACCACCCGCTTGACGACACCCTGCTCGGTGCCGATGGCCAGCCCCGGCGACGACTCGTCGAGCGTCATCAGGCAGATGACCGTCTCGCCGTCCTGGAGGGAGAGGAACTCCGCGAGCGGGGCGCCGCCCGAGAGGTTGGGGGCCGCCGCCGTGTCCGGCAGCTGCGGCAGGTCGACCACGTTCAGGCGGAGCAGGCGGCCGGTCGAGGTCACCGCGCCCACCTCGCCCCGGGCGGTCGCGGGGACCGCGGAGACGATGACGTCGTGCTTGACGCGCTTGCCGTCCTCGTCCGCCGCGAAGGGCTCGCCGTTGGCCGTACGGGCCAGCAGCCCCGTCGACGACAGCAGCACCCGGCACGGGTCGTCCGCGACCTGGAGCGGCACCGTGGCCACCGCGGTGCCCGAGGACTCCATCAGCACCGTACGGCGCTCGGTGCCGAACTTCTTCGCCACCGAGGCCAGTTCACCGGAGACCAGCTTGCGCAGCTCCGCGTCCGACTCCAGGATCCGGGTCAGCTCGGCGATCTCGGCGTTGAGCCGGTCCTTCTCGGACTCCAGCTCGATGCGGTCGAACCGGGTGAGGCGGCGCAGCGGCGTGTCGAGGATGTACTGCGTCTGGACGTCCGACAGGGAGAAGCGCTCCATCAGGCGCTCCTTGGCCTGCGCGGAGTTGTCGCTGGAGCGGATCAGACGGATGACCTCGTCGATGTCCACCAGCGCGGTGAGCAGGCCCTCGACGAGGTGGAGCCGGTCGCGCTTCTTGCCGCGGCGGAACTCCGAGCGGCGCCGGACGACCTCGAAGCGGTGGTCGAGGTAGACCTCCAGCAGCTCCTTGAGGCCCAGGGTGAGGGGCTGGCCGTCGACCAGGGCCACGTTGTTGATGCCGAAGGACTCCTCCATCGGCGTCAGCTTGTACAGCTGCTCCAGGACGGCCTCCGGCACGAAGCCGTTCTTGATCTCGATGACGAGACGCAGGCCGTGCGCGCGGTCGGTGAGGTCCTTGACGTCGGCGATGCCCTGGAGCTTCTTCGAGCCGACCAGGTCCTTGATCTTGGCGATCACCTTCTCCGGGCCGACGGTGAAGGGCAGTTCGGTGACGACGAGACCCTTGCGGCGGGCCGTCACGTTCTCCACCGCCACCGTGGCACGGATCTTGAAGGTGCCGCGGCCCGTCGCGTACGCGTCCCGGATGCCGGAGAGACCGACGATCCGGCCGCCGGTGGGCAGGTCGGGGCCCGGGACGTGCTTCATCAGCGTGTCCAGGTCGGCGTTGGGGTGCCTGATGAGGTGGCGGGCGGCCGCGATGACCTCGCCCAGGTTGTGCGGCGGCATGTTGGTGGCCATACCGACGGCGATGCCGGACGCGCCGTTGACCAGCAGGTTCGGGAAGGCAGCGGGCAGCGCCACCGGCTCCTGCTCCTGGCCGTCGTAGTTGGGCGCGAAGTCGACCGTGTTCTCCTCGATCGACTCCGTCATCAGGCTCGTCGCGTCGGCCATCCGGCACTCGGTGTACCGCATGGCCGCCGGCGGGTCGTCGTTGCCCAGCGAGCCGAAGTTGCCGTGGCCGTCGACCAGGGGGACCCGCATGGAGAAGGGCTGGGCGAGGCGCACCAGGGCGTCGTAGATCGAGGAGTCGCCGTGCGGGTGCAACTTACCCATGACCTCGCCGACGACGCGGGCGCACTTCACATAGCCGCGGTCGGGGCGCAGGCCCATCTCGTTCATCTGGTAGACGATCCGGCGGTGCACCGGCTTCAGACCGTCGCGGGCGTCGGGCAGGGCTCGGGAGTAGATGACCGAGTACGCGTACTCCAGGAAGGAGCCCTGCATCTCGTCGACGACGTCGATGTCGAGGATCTTCTCCTCGAACGCGTCGTCGGGCGGCGGGGTCTTCGTGCTGCGGCGGGCCATCGCTGCCGGCTCCTCTTTTTCTGGTCGCTCACCTACGGGGCGCTCACGTCTCCAGCTCACTCTCACCGAGAGGTGAACGGGATCTGACGCGCACCATTGTGGACTGCCGCACTGACAAGCCCGACACGACCCGGCGCCGACCGCCGGGCACGCCCTCCCGAGCCGCCGCGTCAACAGCGTGCGCCGACTTTAACCAGTGACCGTCGGTGGCAACCCCCGTCTCGCTCTCGGCGTACGAGCCCCGGGAACTTCTCCAGGCGTCCGCGCGCTTGCATACAGTGGCAGGACCGGCAGGAAAACAGCGGTTTCCGCGACGGTTCCACGACGGACGGACCACGGATTCCGCGACCACAGCACAGCGATCGAAGGGACGTACCGCCCATGGGTCACACGGCCACAGCCGAGGCCGGCTCCGAAGGCCTGACAGTGAGGGAGCACCGCCTGGCCAACGGCCTGCGCGTGGTGCTCTCCGAGGACCACCTGACCCCGGTCGCCGCGGTGTGCCTCTGGTACGACGTCGGTTCGCGCCACGAGGTCGCGGGCCGTACGGGCCTTGCCCACCTCTTCGAGCACCTGATGTTCCAGGGCTCCGGCCAGGTCAAGGACAACGGCCACTTCGAGCTGGTCCAGGGCGCGGGCGGTTCGCTGAACGGCACCACCAGCTGGGAGCGCACCAACTACTTCGAGACGATGCCCACCCACCAGCTGGAGCTCGCGCTGTGGCTGGAGGCCGACCGCATGGGCAGCCTGCTGCTCGCGCTCGACCAGAAGAACCTGGACAACCAGCGGGCCGTCGTCAAGAACGAGCGCCGCCAGCGGTACGACAACGTGCCCTACGGCACCGCCTTCGAGAAGATCTTCCGCCTGGCCTACCCGGTGGGCCACCCCTACCGGCACACGCCGATCGGCTCGATGGACGACCTGGAGGCGGCCAGCCTGGAGGACGCCCAGCAGTTTTTCAGGACGTACTACGCGCCCAACAACGCCGTCCTGTCGATCGTCGGCGACATCGACCCGGAGCAGACCCTCGCCTGGGTCGAGAAGTACTTCGGCTCCATCCCCTCCTACGACGGCAAGCCCGCGCCCCGCGACGGCGCGCTGCCCGACGTCATGGGCGCGCAGATGCGCGAGGTCGTCGAGGAGAACGTGCCCGCCCGCGCGTTGATGGCCGCCTACCGGCTGCCGGAGGACGGCACGCGCGCGTGCGACGCGGCCGACCTGGCGCTGACCATTCTCGGCGGCGGCGAGTCCTCCCGCCTCTACAACCGGCTCGTCCGCCGCGACCGTACGGCCGTGACGGCAGGCTTCGGTCTGCTGCGGCTGGCCGGCGCGCCCTCCATGGCGTGGCTGGACGTGAAGACCTCCGGCGACGTCGAGGTGCCCGTCATCGAGGCCGCCGTCGACGAGGAGCTCGCCCGGTTCGCCGCCGAGGGTCCCACGGCCGAGGAGATGGAGCGCGCCCAGGCCCAGTTGGAGCGCGAGTGGCTGGACCGGCTCGGCACGGTCGCGGGCCGCGCCGACGAACTGTGCCGGTACGCGGTCCTGTTCGGCGACCCCAAGCTCGCCCTGACGGCCGTCGACCGGGTCCTGGAGGTGACGGCCGACGAGGTCCAGGAGATCGCCAAGGCGCGCCTGAGGCCCGACAACCGCGCGGTGCTCGTCTACGAGCCCGTCGCCGGCGAAGAGGACGCCGAAGAGGGCGCCCAAGAGGAGACCACCGCGGCCGAGGCCGCCGGAACCACCGACGAGACCGAGGAGTCGGCGAAGTGACCGAGCTCGCGACCATGGACTTCCACCCGCAGCCCCAGGCCGGCGAGGCCAGGCCCTGGGCGTTCCCGGCGCCCGAGCGCGGCACCCTGGACAACGGCATGACCGTGTTGCGTTGCCACCGCCCCGGCCAGCAGGTCGTCGCCGTCGAGGTGCTCCTCGACGCGCCCCTGGACGCCGAGCCCGCCGGCATCGAGGGTGTCGCCACCATCATGACCAGGGCCTTCTCCGAGGGCACCGACAAGCACACGGCCGAGGAGTTCGCCGCCGAGCTGGAGCGGTGCGGCGCCACCCTCGACTCGCACGCCGACCACCCCGGCGTACGCCTGTCCCTCGAAGTGCCGGTGTCGCGACTGGAGAAGGCCCTCGGCCTCCTCGCCGACGCCCTGCGGGCCCCCGCGTTCGAGGACGCCGAGATCGAGCGGCTGGTGGCCAACCGGCTCGACGAGATCCCGCACGAGACGGCCAACCCGGGCCGCCGGGCCGCCAAGGAGCTCTCCAAGCAGCTGTTCCCGGCCACCTCCCGTATGTCACGGCCCCGCCAGGGCACCGAGGAGACCGTCGAGGGCATCGACTCCGCGGCCGTACGCGCCTTCTACGAGCGGCACGTGCGCCCCGCGACGGCCACCGCCGTGGTCGTGGGCGACCTCACGGGGGTCGACCTCGACGCGCTGCTCGGCGACACCCTGGGCGCCTGGACCGGCTCGCCGGCCGCGCCGCGACCCGTGCCATCGGTGAGCGCCGACGACACCGGGCGCGTGATCATCGTGGACCGCCCCGGTTCCGTGCAGACCCAGTTGCTCATCGGCCGGGTGGGCGCCGACCGGCACGACCGTGTGTGGCCGGCGCAGGTGCTCGGCACCTACTGCCTCGGCGGCACCCTCACCTCGCGCCTGGACCGCGTCCTGCGCGAGGAGAAGGGCTACACCTACGGCGTGCGGGCGTTCGGCCAGGTGCTGCGGGCCGCGCCCGACGGTTCGGGCATCGCGATGCTCGCCGTCAGCGGCTCCGTCGACACCCCCAACACCGGGCCGGCGCTGGACGACCTGTGGACGGTGCTGCGCACCCTCGCCGCCGAGGGCCTGACCGACGCCGAACGCGACATCGCGGTGCAGAACCTCGTCGGGGTCGCCCCGCTCAAGTTCGAGACGGCCGCGGCCGTGGCGAGCACGCTGGCCGACCAGGTCGAGCAGTACCTGCCGGACGACTACCAGTCGACGCTGTACCGCCAACTCGCCGCCACCGGCACCGTGGAGGCCACCGCGGCGGCCGCGAGCGCCTTCCCGGTGGACCGTCTGGTGACCGTTCTCGTCGGGGACGCCGCGCAGATCGAGGAGCCGGTCAGGGCCCTCGGAATCGGTGAAGTCACCGTCGTCCCGGCCGAGTAGGGGAACGACCGTACGGACGCGTGTCAGTGGGCCCTGGTGACGGAAGAGTCACCAGGGCCCCTGTTTGTCCGTATTGATGGCGGAGGTTGTGTGTCTGACCTGTGGCGTAGTTAACAAATCCTGTGATCCGTTTGTTATTTCGAAGACGGCCCACTTAGCGTCAGTCCGGCTGTTCGTCAGAAGTTCGCCGCAGCCGCGGCACCGGACAGTCATCGCCGAGTCCCCATGGCGCGAGCCAGGGGAGCCGGGGACCCACCGAAGTCCCTGGGGTGAATCGGGTGCCCTTCGCGAGCGACGCGAAACGAGGGGTAGCCGTAGGAGACCTTCCTGCTCCGAACCCGTCAGCTAACCCGGTAGGCGAGAAGGAAGGAAAGGACCAGCCACTTCATGGCGTTCACCCGCGCCCCCGGGAAGCACCGCCGTCCCAGCCGTGTGCAGCGCACGACCACGAGGAACGTGGGCGTGGCCGCTCTCACCACCACCGGTGTCTTCGGTACCCTCGCCGGCCCCGCGCTCGCAGCGGAGGAGCCCGCCGTCGAGCAGACCGGTCTGAACCAGATCATCACCCTCGGCGACACGGTCGCCGACCAGGTCGACGCCCAGGCCGCCGCCCAGGAGCAGGCCGCCGAGGTGGCCGCCGTCAAGAAGAAGGCGCAGGAGGAGGCCAGGAAGGCCGCCGCCGAGAAGGCCGAGCAGGAACGTGCCGCCGCCAAGGAGCGCGAGGAGATCAAGGCCCGTGCCGCACGCGCGGCCGAGCGCGAGCGCCTCAACGCCTACGTCGCCCCCATCAGCGGCTCCTACATCTCCACCGGCTACAAGGCCGGCGGCGCCGTCTGGTCCTCCGGCAGCCACACCGGCGTCGACTTCCACGCCGCCTCCGGCACCGCCGTCCTCGCGGTCGGATCCGGCACCGTCGTCGAGGCGGGCTGGGGCGGTGCCTACGGCAACAACATCGTCATCAAGATGAACGACGGCACGTACACCCAGTACGGCCACCTGTCGTCCATCGGCGTCTCCGTCGGCCAGACGGTCACCCCCGGCCAGCAGATAGGCCTCTCCGGGGCGACCGGCAACGTCACCGGGGCGCACCTGCACTTCGAGGCCCGGTCGACCGCCGAGTACGGCTCGGACATCGACCCCGCCGCGTACCTGCGCTCGCACGGCGTGAACGTCTGACGCGCACCCACGCTTCCTGGAGGCCCCGGCTCACCGAGCCGGGGCTTTCCTCGTTCTACGAACCACCTTGTGACGCACCTCCTGTCCAAAAAATATCCCTGGATTCCGGTCCGCCATCGGAAATTCCGCTCCGCTGCAATAGAGTCGCTGGAACACACGTCAATCATCGACGTTTCACGGGGATTAAGGCGGAGGTCGGTCATGCGTATTCCGGCGCACTCGGTATGCACGGCGATCCGTGATGACATCGTCGCGGGTGTCTACGAGCGCGGCAGCCGGCTCACCGAGGAACTGCTCGCCCGCCGCTACGGCGTCAGCCGGGTGCCCGTGCGCGAGGCGCTGCGCACGCTGGAGGCCGAGGGCTTCGTGGTGACCCGCCGGCACGCGGGCGCGTGCGTCGCCGAGCCGACCGAGCAGGAGGCCGCCGACCTGCTGGAGATGCGCATGCTGCTGGAGCCCCTGGGCGCCGCCCGCGCCGCGCAGCGCCGTACGGAGGCGCACCTCAAGGTGTTGCGGGGTCTGGTCAGGCTGGGCCAGGAGCGGGCCAGGAGGGGCAACAGCGAGGATCTGCGCTCCCTGGGCGGCTGGTTCCACGAGACGCTCGCACAGGCCTCGGGCAGCCCCGCCCTGACCTCGACACTCGGCCAGCTGCGGCACAAGATCGCCTGGATGTACGCGGTCGAGGCGCCCTCCGACCCCGTGGAGTCCTGGGCGGAGCACGGCGGCATCGTGGACGCGGTCGCGCGCGGCGACAGCGACCGGGCCCGGACGATCACGTCCCTGCACACCGAGCGGGCCACCGCCGCGCACCGGCTCCGCTTTCCGGCCGGGCCCGGCGGGGCGGAGCGCCCGGAGCGTGTGAGGACTTCGCAACACCCCGTAAACATGCAGAGCCTGCGGCATTAACACGGGCGCCGTATACAAAGAGGGAAGAATTCCGAGGGGCATTTTTCCTGCTGCCCGCACAACGGAAACCGGATGTAAATGCGAAGGGCCCGCCCGATAAATCGGACGAGCCCTTCGGTGTGTGCGCGGGGCGGCTTTTTCAGGCCTTTCCGCTTCGGTTACCCGGTCGCTCAGACCGTCTCGGGGAGTTCTTCGAGCCCCTCGGCGACGAGCTTCGCCAGACGGTCGAGCGCGGCGTCCGCGCCGTCGGCGTCGGAGGCGAGCACGATCTCCTCGCCGCCCTGGGCGCCGAGGCCCAGGACCGCGAGCATGGAGGCCGCGTTGACGGGGTTGCCGTCGGCCTTGGCGATCGTCACGGGGATACCGGAGGCCGTGGTGGCCCGGACGAAGATGGATGCGGGTCGGGCGTGGAGGCCCTCGGCCCAGCCGACGTTGACGCGGCGCTCAGCCATGTGATGCTGCCCTTCAGGTGTCTCGGGTGCTGCAAGAGAGGTCTAGACCGGGTTGTCTAGACCAGTTTCCCATAGGGGGCGACGCACCGGAACGGGGCCCACGGCCTGACCACGAACCGGCTGTCACGCCTCTGTTGTGCTTCTGTTGTGCGTCCCCAGACTGCCCCGCGCCGTTGTCGGACGCGAGCCGTACTCTGGGGCCCATGCAGACCTCGTCGGACCGGCACGAGTACCCCGCCCACTGGGAGGCCGACGTGGTGCTGCGCGACGGCGGCACCGCACGCATCAGGCCCATCACCGTTGATGACGCCGAGCGTCTCGTCAGCTTCTACGAGCAGGTCTCGGACGAGTCGAAGTACTACCGCTTCTTCGCGCCGTACCCTCGCCTGTCCGCCAAGGACGTCCACCGCTTCACGCACCACGACTTCGTGGACCGGGTGGGCCTCGCCGCCACCGTCGGCGGCGAGTTCATCGCCACCGTACGCTACGACCGCATCGGCGCCGACGGAATGCCCGCGTCCGCACCCGCCGACGAGGCCGAGGTCGCCTTCCTCGTGCAGGACGCCCACCAGGGCCGCGGCGTCGCCTCCGCCCTGCTCGAACACATCGCCGCCGTGGCCCGGGAGCGCGGCATCAGACGCTTCGCCGCCGAGGTGCTGCCGGCCAACAGCAAGATGATCAAGGTGTTCACCGACGCCGGGTATCAGCAGCAGCGCAGCTTCGAGGACGGCGTCGTCCGGCTGGAGTTCGACCTGGAACCCACCGACCGCTCCCTCGCCGTCCAGCGCGCCCGGGAGCAGCGGGCCGAGGCGCGGTCCGTCCAGCGGCTGCTCGCCCCCGGCTCGGTCGCCGTCGTCGGCGCCGGGCGCACATCGGGCGGAGTGGGCCGCAGTGTGCTCGCCAACCTCCGGGAGGCGGGCTTCACCGGGCGGCTGTACGCGGTGAACAAGGCGCTCGGGGAGGACGAGAAGGAACTCGCGGGGGTCCCCGCGCACCGGTCCGTCACCGACATCGAGGGCCCCGTCGACCTCGCGGTCGTCGCCGTCCCCGCCGCCCACGTCCCCGAGGTCGTCGCCGAGTGCGGTGAGCACGGGGTGCAGGGCCTCGTGGTCGTCTCCGCCGGATACGCCGAGAGCGGGCCCGACGGGCGCGTACGCCAGCGCGAACTGGTGCGCCAGGCCCGCACGTACGGCATGCGCATCATCGGGCCGAACGCCTTCGGGATCATCAACACCTCCCCGGACGTACGGCTCAACGCCTCGCTCGCCCCCGAGCCCCCGCGCTCCGGACGCATCGGCCTCTTCGCCCAGTCCGGCGCCATCGGGATCGCGCTGCTCTCCCGGCTGCACCGGCGCGGGGGAGGGGTCACGGGGGTCACGGGCGTCTCCACGTTCGTCTCGTCCGGCAACCGCGCGGACGTCTCCGGGAACGACGTCCTCCAGTACTGGTACGAGGACCCGGACACCGATGTCGTGCTGATGTACCTGGAGTCCATCGGCAACCCGCGCAAGTTCACCCGCCTCGCCCGGCGCACGGCGGCGGTCAAACCGCTCGTGGTGGTGCAGGGCGCGCGCCACGGCTCCGCGCCCCTGGGTCACGCCGTGCGCGCCACGCAGCTGCCGCACACCACCGTGTCCGCGCTGCTGCGGCAGGCCGGGGTGATCCGGGTCGACACGATCACGGAACTGGTCGACGCGGGGCTGCTGCTGGCCCGCCAGCCGCTGCCTGCGGGGCCGCGGGTGGCGATCCTGGGGAACTCCGAGTCGCTCGGGATGCTCACCTACGACGCGTGCCTCTCCGAGGGGCTGCGGCCGCTGCCGCCGCTGGATCTGACGACGGGGGCCTCGGCGCGGGACTTCCACGCGGCGTTGTCGCGGGCCCTAGCCGACGACTCGTGCGACGCGGTGGTGGTGACGGCGATACCCGCGCTGGGGGAGACGTCGCCGGGGGACGCGGCCCTGGCGGAGGCCCTGCGCTCGGCCGCCGCCGCGAACCCGTCGAAGCCGGTGCTGGTCGTCCACGTCGAGCTGGGCGGCCTGGCGGAAGCGTTGTCGGCCGCGGCCAGTACCGCGCCACAGCTCGGCCGGAAGACGCCCGGCACTGCGGGCGGTGCCCACCCCTTCCGCCCGGCGGAGCGCCTGCCCACCGAGGTGCACCAGGCGGCAGAGGGCACGCCCGTGTCCCCTGCCGACTCGGCCGGCTCCCGGCTCATCCCCGCCTACCCCGCCGCCGAGCGGGCCGTTCGCGCGCTGTCCGAAGCCGTGCACTACGCCCAGTGGCGGCGGGAGGCGGCGGAGCCGGGACGGGTGCCCGCGTACGAGGACATCGACGAGAAGGGCGCGGCCGAGCAGATCGACGCCCTGCTGGCCAGGGGCGAGGGACTCACGCTCGGGGCGGAGGAGGCGGGCGCGCTGCTCGCGCGGTACGGCATACGTCTGCGGCAGGCGCGCCCCGCGCCGACGCCCGACGAGGCCGCGAGGGCGGCGGGGCTCATCGGCTATCCCGTCGCCCTCAAGACGACCGCCCCGCACCTGCGCCACCGCGCCGACCTGGGCGGCGTACGGCTCGACCTGGCGGACGAGGAGCAACTGCGCCGGGCGTACGCGGAGTTGACGGAACTCTTCGGAGGGCCCGACGAACTGCGCCCGGTCGTGCAGGGCATGGCGCCACGCGGAGTCGACACGATCGTGCGGACCGTGGTGGACCCGGCGGCCGGAGCCGTGCTCTCGTTCGGTCTCGCCGGTCCCGCGTCGCAGCTGCTCGGGGACATGGCGCACCGCCTGATTCCGGCCACCGAACGGGACGCGGCCGCACTGGTCCGATCGATCCGGACGGCCCCCCTCCTCTTCGGCTGGAGGGGCTCGGCCCCCGTCGACACGGAGGCCCTGGAGGAGCTGCTGCTGCGGGTGTCCCGGCTGGTCGACGACCACCCCGAGGTCGTGGCGGTCTCCCTGGAGCCCGTCGTCGTCGCCCCCCAGGGCCTCAGCGTGCTCGGCGCCACCGTCCGGCTCGCGCGCCCGCCCGCCCGCGACGACCTCGGCCCGAGGACCCTGCCGGTGTACTGAGCGCGCGGCACCCGGCCCACCGGAGGCGGCGCGCGGCCACCGTGCGCACGGCGCACGAGCCCGCGCATTGAACCGTCCACGACAGAACAGAGACCGCAGAGCGGTCCCTCGCAGTCAGTGCGCCACCGTAGGATGGACGTCATGGCCAAGACCAGTACGACGACCCAGGGGCTGCGTGCGGCGATCGAGCGCAGCGGCTACTACCCGGCCCTCGTGGCCGAGGCGGTGGAGGCCGCTGTCGGCGGCGAGGCCATCAAGTCGTACCTGGTCCACCAGGAGACGACGTTCGACGCGAACGAGGTGCGGCGCCACGTCACCGTCCTCGTCCTCACGGGCAACCGCTTCATCGTGAGCCACACCGACGAGCAGGCCGCGGACGGTACGTCACCGACTCCGTACGCCACGACGTCGACCGAGTCGGTGAAGATCGGCCGGATCTCGTCGGTCGTGCTCAGCCGCGTCGTCGCCAACCCCGAGTCCTACACCCCGGGCACCCTGCCCCGCGAGGTTGTCCTGACCATCGGCTGGGGAGCCGTCTCCCGCATCGACCTGGAGCCCGCCGCCTGCGGCGACCCCAACTGCGAGGCGGACCACGGGTACACGGGCAGCTCGACGGCCGACGACCTCAGCCTGCGCGTCAGCGAGGCCGGGGACGGCCCGGAGACCGTGCGTCAGGCTCTCGCCTTCGCGCAGTCCCTCTCCGAGGCGACCGCGGACACCGCCCGCTGATGGCGCTGCCCACCTGGGACCACCCGGAACCCCTGTCCCTCGGCTCCGCCCCCGTCCCCGAGTACGGCGCAGGTTCGCTCGCCGACCTCCTGCCCACCCTCGCGGCGGGCATGGGGGTACCCGGTACGACCGCCTCGATACCGGAACTGACGGCGGCCGACCGGGTCTGTGTGTTCCTGGTCGACGGCCTGGGCTGGGAGCAGCTGAAGGCGCACCCCGACGAGGCGCCCTACCTGACGGCCCTGCTGGCGTCCTCGCGCGGCGGCACCGGCCGCCCCATCACCGCGGGGTACCCCGCCACCACCGCGACCTCCCTCGCCTCCGTGGGCACCGGCCTGCCCCCGGGCGCGCACGGCCTGCCCGGGTACACGGTCCGCGACCCGCAGACCCAGGAGCTGATGAACCAGCTCCGCTGGCAGCCGTGGACCTCGCCGAAGGTGTGGCAGCCCTACCCCACGATCTTCCAGCTCGCCGACCGGGCGGGCGTGCACACCGCCCAGGTCACCTCCCCGGCCTTCCAGAACACGCCCCTCACCCAGATCGCGCTGAGCGGCGGCACCTTCCACGGCCGCCTCTCCGGCGAGGACCGCATGGACGTGGCCGCCGAGCAACTGGCCGCCGGGGACCGCGCGTTGATCTACACCTACTACTCCGAGCTGGACGGCGCGGGACACCGCTTCGGTGTCGACTCCGACGCCTGGCGCGGCCAGCTCATGCACGTCGACCGGCTGGTCCAGCGCCTGGCCGAGCAACTCCCGCCGCGCACCGCCCTGTACGTCACCGCCGACCACGGCATGATCGACATCCCGTTCGACGAGCAGCACCGCATCGACTTCGACGAGGACTGGGAGCTGCGCGCCGGGGTCGCCCTGCTGGGCGGCGAGGGCCGGGCCCGCCATGTGTACGCGGTGCCGGGCGCCGAGTCGGACGTCCTGACCTGCTGGCGCGAGGTGCTCGGCGAGCAGTTCTGGATCGCCTCGCGCGACGAGGCCATCGCGGCGGGCTGGTTCGGCCCGCACATCGACGAACGCGTGTACGCCCGCATAGGAGACGTGGTCGCGGCCGCGCACGACGACGTCCTGATCGTCGCCTCGGAGCGGGAGCCCAAGGAGTCGGCGATGGTCGGCAACCACGGTTCGATGACCCCCGTCGAACAGCTGGTCCCGCTGCTCGAAGTACGCTCCTGAGACGCCCTGCCGCCGCCCACCACGCCGTCCGCCAGACGGTCGCCCCGCCCTCGTCCTCCTCGCCGAAAGGTGCTCGACCCAACATGCCCGAGCTGGTGTTCTTCTCCGGAACCATGGACTGCGGGAAGTCGACGCTGGCCCTCCAGATAGAGCACAACCGCTCGGCGCGCGGCCTCCAGGGCATGATCTTCACGCGTGACGACCGCGCGGGCGAGGGCAAGCTGTCGTCACGGCTGGGCCTGGTCACGGACGCCGTGGAGGTCGAGGACGGCCAGGACCTCTACGCCTATCTCGTCGACCACCTCTCCCAGGGCCGCCGCGCGGACTATGTGATCGCCGACGAGGCCCAGTTCCTCGCCCCCGGGCAGATCGACCAGCTCGCCCGCGTGGTGGACGACCTGGGCCTGGACGTCTACGCCTTCGGCATCACGACCGACTTCCGCTCCAAGCTCTTCCCCGGCTCCCAGCGTCTGGTCGAGCTGGCCGACCGGGTCGAGGTCCTCCAGGTCGAGGCCCTGTGCTGGTGCGGCGCCCGCGCCACCCACAACGCCCGCACCATAGGCGGCCAGATGGTCGTCGAGGGTGCCCAGGTCGTCGTCGGCGATGTCAACCAGCCGGACGACATCGGCTACGAGGTCCTCTGCCGCCGTCACCACCGCCGCAGGATGACGGCCGCCACCGCCCACGCGGGTGCCCTCGCCCCGGACGTCCTCCCGGTCGAGACGGTCTGACCCACTGCCGGTCCGTCTTGGGGCCACGCCGGTCCAGCGCCCGGTCGAGACGGGTCCCGCGCCGCCCCGTTCACCCGGCCGTGCGACCCTCCCCGCCGGTGGTCCGGTGTTCCGTGCGCACCACCGCGAACTTCGCGCCCTCCGGGTCGGCCAGGGTGGCCACCGGGCCATGAGGGCTGTCATGAGCCGGTTCCAGGACATGGCCGCCCAGTTCGATGACGCGGTTGGCGGCCTCGTCGGGATCGCCCACCTCGAAGTAGGTCAGCCAGTGGGGCCCCCGGTCCCGGGGGAGCGCGCTGCCGACGCCGTGGATGCCGGCCACCGGTCTGCCCCCGACGCGCAGGGTGACGTAGTCGAGGTCGGCGGAGACCACCGGCTCCTCCTCGTAGCCGAAGACAGTCTCGTAGAACTTGGCGACCAACGAGCTGTCGGCGGTGAGGAGTTCGTCCCAGGCGGGCGTGCCGGGGACGCCGGTGATGTCCGCGCCGAGGTGCTCCGCCGCCTGCCAGATCCCGAAGACGGCCCCCGCCGGGTCGGAGGCGATCACCAGCCGACCCGCGTCACCGGCGTCCAACGGGCCCACGCCCACGGTGCCGCCGCAGTGCCGCACGGTCTCCGCCGTCCGGTCCGCGTCGGCCGAGGCGAAGTAGGGCGTCCAGGCGATGGGGAGATGACGGTCCGGCGGCAGCTGGCCGATCCCCGCGACCTGCCGCCCGTCGAGCAGGGCCCGCACATACGGGCCGAGCTGCTGGGGACCGGGCTGGAACTCCCAGCCGAACAGGGCCCCGTAGAACTCCTGGGTCGTGGCCGTCCCGTGCACCATCAGGCTCACCCAGCAAGGTGTGCCCGGTGGATACACCGCGCCGTTCAGGCCGGTCGACCCCCGTGCCTCGGTCATCGTCACTCTCTCCTCGGCCCCTCGCGGTGGCCGTGTCCGTCGCCCTCGGTACGCGTGTACCGCGTCCACGCGCGATCACGCCCCGTGCCGATGCTCGCACCACCCGTAGCGCCACGGGCCCGCGCCGCACCGCCGCAACGACGCGTACGTGCGCGAGGATGTCCGGCCCGCCGGTCCCGGCCTTCGTCCGCGCCGCTGCCGTGTGGTGTCCGTCAGTTGTACAGCTCGTGCCCGATCCCGTACGCCCGGTGATCGGCACCGCCCGGCGGGCAGAGTAGCCGGAGCCGGGCGAGGCGGCCACCCCGTGCGCGAGGATGGGGCCATGAACGCCATCATCTCGGCCCCCGACCTCGCCAACGAGCTGGCGGGAGCCCGTCCGCCGGTCATCCTGGACGTCCGCTGGCAGTTGGGCGGCCCGAACCTGCGCCCCGAGTACGAGAAGGCGCACATCCCGGGAGCCGTCTTCGTCGACCTGGACGCCGAACTCGCCGGTCCGGCGGGTTCCGGCGGCCGCCATCCGCTGCCCGACGCCGACGCCTTCGGTGCGGTGATGCGGGCGGCCGGCGTCTCCGCCGACCGTGCCGTCGTCGTGTACGACGGCGGGCTCAACTGGGCCGCCGCGCGCGCGTGGTGGCTGCTCCGCTGGGCCGGCCACCCCTCGGTGCGGGTCCTGGACGGCGGTCTGGCGGCCTGGGAGGGCGCGCTGACGGCCGAGATCCCGGAGCCCGCCCCGGGCACCTTCGAGCCGGCGCCCGGCGCGCTGCCGCTGCTCGACGCGGACGGCGCCGCCGCGCTGGCCCGCACCGGACTGCTCCTGGACGCACGGGCCGCCGAACGCTACCGGGGCGACGTGGAACCCATCGACCCGGTCGGCGGGCACATCCCGGGCGCGGTGTCGGCCCCGACCACGGAGAACGTGGCCGAATCCGGCCTCTTCCGGACCGCCGCCGAACTCACCGACCGCTTCAAGGGACTCGGTGCGACCCCCGACTCCGAGGTCGGCGTGTACTGCGGCTCCGGAGTCTCCGGCGCCCACCAGGTGCTGGCGCTGGCCGTGGCGGGCATCCCGGCGGCCCTGTATGTGGGTTCGTGGTCGGAGTGGTCCCGGGACGGTGACCGTCCGGTGGCCACCGGCCCCGACCCCCAGTGACCCGGCGCTGACGGCACGCGTGGGGCCCACGTCTGAACGACGCGGGCCCCACACACGTATGAATGACCGATCCTGCACCCGAGAGAAACGGATCCGCTGGACCGAGTGGAACGAGTGAGCGCTCCGATTCCCCACCACCGTGGGGCCGTTACTCCTGCTTCTTGCGTCTCGTCCCGAAGACGATCTCGTCCCAGCTCGGCACCGCCGCGCGCCGCCCCGGTCGGACGCCGTCCGCCTCGGCCTGGCGGTCGGTGGCGCCGATCAGCCGGTCGCGGTGGCCGTTGACCGACCGCGGCATGAGAACGTCCGCGTAGGCGGAACCGGCCGACGCCGCGGGTGCCGCGGACTCCTCTTCCGCCACTTCCTCGACGGAGACGGATTCCTCCTGCGGTTCGGCGGAGGGCAGTTCGGGCACCACCAGGTCGCCCCGGTAGCTGGGGACGGCCTCCAGGATGCTGGTGAGCGAGTCGCGCTCGCTCACGATCTCCTCGTCGTCCTCGGGCGGCGCGGGCAGGACGGGACGTTCCGCCTGGCGGTCCAGGGGGCGGTCACGGGGCAGCCGCGCGATCCTCGGCACGAACGGGAAGCTCGGCTCGGGCGTCCCGAGGTCGTCGGACTCGCCGATCAGCGACCGCGCCTCGTCGTCGACGGCCTGGACGAGCCGCCGGGGCGGGTCGTAGGTCCAGCTCGCCGAGTGCGGTTCACCCGCGACGCAGTACACCAACAGCACTTCCCAGGTGCCGTCGTCGCGACGCCACGAGTCCCACTGGACGGTGTCCTTCTCGGCGCCGCGCAGCAGCAGTCGCTCCTGGACGGCCTCGCCGAGCTGGGGCCCCGCAGCGTTCTCGCCGGGGCGGCGGACCGGGGTCTTGCGCGCCCGCTCGGCCATGAAGGCGCGCTCGGCCAGGACGGGGCCCTCGAACCGGCGGACCCGGTCGACGGGGATGCCGGCGAGCTGCGCGACCTCTTCGGCCGTGGCACCCGCGCGTATACGCGCCTGGATGTCACGGGGGCGGAGATGGCTCTCCACCTCGATCTCGATCTGACCGAGGCGGGGTCGGTCGCCGCGCACGGCGGCACGCAGCCGTTCGTCGATCGGCAGCGTGTACTCCGTGGAATCGGCAGCCTTCAGCACCAGCCGTGTGCCGTCATTGGAGACGGCCACGACACGCAGTTCGGGCATGGGGACCTCCCGGGTGGTGCCTGCCGACGTCACGTGCGTCGCTGCTTCCGCTAGTCGAGTGTGGCCTGCCCGGGTGCAGCCTGCCACAACCTTGCCGAGTTGCCCGGCGTGTCGGGCGTGAGCCCGGGGCCGCCGTTATGGCACGGTTATCAATTCGCAACGCTAAGTGACGAACCTCATCACCCTGTGCAACGATCCCCCTCCCGGCGGTCCTCGAAGGCCCCGGACACCCTGGCGGGAGTCCGGACCCAGGGCTCGCAACAGTACTCCATTCGGGCCACTTGCGTGGATCGGCACGCCGCTCAACTTCTCATGGGAGACGTCAATACGCCGCCGGAACAGACCTTTTCGCACCCCTGGGAGGGACGTGCTTCACATCGTCGGCAGAACCGCCTGACCGGCTACGCCCCGAGCACCCGGCGCAAGTAGTCGTTCTGGAAACGCCGTTCGGGGTCGAGCCGGTCACGCAGCGCGGTGAACTCGCCGAAGCGGGGATAGACCTTGGCGAAGTAGTCCGTGTCCCGCGTGTGC
Source organism: Streptomyces sp. MB09-02B (assembly GCF_033794485.1). Lineage (NCBI taxonomy): Bacteria > Bacillati > Actinomycetota > Actinomycetes > Kitasatosporales > Streptomycetaceae > Streptomyces > Streptomyces sp. MB09-02B. Next base: position 8,884 of record NZ_JARGEE010000059.1, on the reverse strand, counting down.
ACCTTGCCCCAGTGCGGCCGTCCCTCGTGGGCGGTGAAGATCCGCTCGGCGGCGGTGAAGTAGGCCTGATAAGGCGTGCCCCTGAACATGTGGACGGCGACGTAGGCGCTCTCCCGGCCGGAGGCGGTGGAGAGCGTGATGTCGTCGGCCGGCGCGGTGCGCACCTCGACGGGGAAGCTGACGCGCAGCTTCGAACGGTCGACCATCGCCTTGAGTTCACGCAGCGTGTCCACCAGGGCCTCGCGCGGAACGGCGAACTCCATCTCCACGAACCGCACTCGGCGCGGGGAAGTGAAGACCTTGTAGGGGATGTCGGTGTAGGTCCGCGCGGACAGGGCGCGGCTGGAGATCTGCGCGATCGTCGGGATGGTGGCGGGGACCGCCTGGCCGACCCAGTTGGCCACCTGGAAGACGCCGTTGGAGAGGAACTCGTCCTCGAACCAGCTGTTCAACTGGGGTACAGGCTTCTCGGGGCCAGCGCTGCGGTTGTTGCGCTTGGTGTTGGTGTTGCCGGTGTGGGGGAACCAGTAGAACTCGAAGTGCTCGTTCTCGGCGTGCAGTTCGTCGAACTCGGCCAGCACCTTCTCGAACGGCATCGGTTCCTCGCGCGCCGTGAGCAGGAAGATCGGCTCCACGGCGAAGGTGATCGCGGTGACGATGCCGAGGGCGCCGATGCCGACGCGGGCGGCCGCGAAGACGTCGGGGTTCTCCGTCGCGGAGCAGGTCAGCACCGACCCGTCGGCGGTGACCAGTTCGAGCCCCCGGATCTGGGCGGCTATGGAGGCCGAGTCGCGGCCGGTGCCGTGGGTGCCGGTGCTGGTCGCGCCGGAGACCGTCTGCTCCATGATGTCGCCCATGTTGGTGAGCGAGAGCCCCTCGCGCGCGAGAGCCAGGTTGAGCCGCTTGAGCGGAGTGCCGGCGGCGACCGTGACGGTCATGGCCTCACGGTCGATCTTGCGTATGCCCGTCAGCAGTTGAGGGCGGATCAACACACCGTCGGTCGCGGCCGCGGCCGTGAACGAGTGGCCCGTACCGACGGCCTTCACCCGGAGGTCGTCCTCGGCCGCCTGCCGTACGGCCGCGGCGAGTTCCTCGACGGTGGCCGGGGTGACCTCCCGTACGGGGCGGGCGGTGACGTTCCCCGCCCAGTTACGCCACGTGCCGCTCTTCCCGATCACTGTGGTGCTCATGGGGCCCTCCCCGCCTTGGAGCCGGCCTGCGCAGCCGGCGGTACCCGAGAAAACCGACCGCGACCGCGACGGCCCCGGACGCCGCCGGAACCACGTACCCTGCCTTCGCCCCGGCCGCGTCGATCACCCAGCCGGAGACCGAGGACCCGAGCGCGACCCCGACCGCGAGCCCGGTGCCCACCCAGGTCATGCCCTCGGTCAGTTGCGTGCGTGGTACGTGCTCTTCGATGAGGGACATCGTCGTGATCATCGTGGGTGCGATGGACAGACCCGCCACGAAGAGCGCCACGGCCAGAAACGGCAAGTTTCCGACCAGTAGGAGGGGGATCATACTCACGGCCATGCCGCACACGCCCAGCAGCCATCGACGTTCCGCCGCCCCGGAGAAGCGCAGCAGCCCGAAGACGATGCCCGCGGCGCAGGAACCGGCCGCGTAGAGGGCCAGGACCACGCTCGCGGCGGCCTTGTGGCCCCGCTCCTCGGCGAAGGCCACGGTGACGACGTCGACCGCTCCGAAGATCGCTCCGGTCGCCACGAACGTCGCCACCAGGACCTGCAGTCCGGGCGAGCGCAGCGCCGAACGCCCCTTGACGTCCCGCTCGCGCGGGTGCGGCGCGGGTTCGGTGGCGCGCTGGGCCGTCAGCCAGAAGACCCCGGCCGCCAGGAAGCAGGCGGCGAGCAGCGGTCCGGCCTCCGGGAACCACGCCGTGGACAGCCCGATGGAGATGATCGGCCCGAAGATGAAGCACACCTCGTCGACGACGGACTCGAAGGAGTACGCGGTGTGCAGTTGCGGGGTGTCCCGGTAGAGGGCCGCCCAGCGCGCCCGGGTCATCGCCCCGAGGCTCGGCACACAGCCGATGCCGGCCGAGCAGAGGTACAGCACCCAGTCCGGCCAGCCGTAGTGCGCGGCGAGCAGGAGTCCCGCGGCGGCGGCCAGCGCCACGAGGGTCGCCGGGCGCAGCACCCGCCGCTGCCCGTACTGGTCCACCAGACGCGAGATCTGCGGGCCGAGCACGGCGGCGGACAGCGCGATGGTCGCCGAGAGCGCGCCGGCCAGGCCGTACCGCCCGGTGAGCTGGGAGATCATCGTGACCACGCCGATGCCCATCATGGACAGCGGCATCCGGCCGAGGAGACCCGCGGCGGTGAAGCCCTTGGTGCCGGGCGCGGCGAACAGGGCGGTGTAGGGGCTGGGCACGGGGGCTCCGGTCGTTCCGGGAAGCGGAGGGATGAGTTCCTCGTAAGGCGCGAACTCAGTCGATACAGCTTACAGGTGAGGTAACCCTAAGTCATTCTCGGGGATGGGCCGGGATCCCGCCCGTCGGTGCCGGGTGGCAGGATCGAAGGCATGCCACACGCGCACGACGCCACCCCCTACGACGCCCTGCTCCTGCTCTCCTTCGGCGGCCCGGAAGGCCCGGACGACGTGGTCCCGTTCCTGGAGAACGTGACACGGGGTCGCGGCATCCCCAAGGAGCGCCTCAAGGAAGTCGGGCAGCACTACTTCCTGTTCGGCGGGGTCAGCCCCATCAACGACCAGAACCGCGCCCTGCTGGACGCCCTCCGCAAGGACTTCGCCGAGCACGGCCTGGACCTGCCGGTCTACTGGGGCAACCGCAACTGGGCGCCCTATCTGACCGACACCCTGCGTGAGATGGTCGCCGACGGCCGCCGCCGGATCCTGGTCCTCGCCACCAGCGCGTACGCCTCGTACTCGGGCTGCCGCCAGTACCGCGAGAACCTGGCCGACTCGCTCGCCGCCCTGGAGGCCGAGGGCCTGGAGCTGCCGAGGATCGACAAGATCCGGCACTACTTCAACCACCCCGGCTTCCTGGAGCCCATGATCGACGGCGTCCTGGAGTCGCTCGCCGAGCTCCCCGACAACGTCCGCGACGGCGCCCACCTGGCCTTCTGCACGCACTCCATCCCCAACGCCTCGGCGGACACCTCCGGCCCGGTCGAGGACCACGGGGACGGCGGCGCGTACGTCGCGGAGCACCTGGACGTCTCGCGGCTCATCGCCGACGCCGTGCGCGAGCGGACCGGTGTCGAGCACCCCTGGCAGCTCGTCTACCAGTCCCGTTCCGGCGCCCCGCACATCCCGTGGCTGGAGCCGGACATCTGCGACCACCTGGAGGAGCGCCACGAGGCCGGAGTCCCGGCCGTCGTGATGGCGCCCATCGGGTTCGTCTCGGACCACATGGAGGTCCTGTACGACCTCGACACCGAGGCCATGGCCAAGGGCAGGGAGCTGGGCCTGCCCGTCCGCCGCTCGGCCACGGTGGGTGCCGACCCCCGGTTCGCCGCCGCCGTCCGCGACCTCGTCCTGGAGCGAGCGGCGGCCGAGCGAGGCGAGGACGCGGTCACCCCCTGCGCCCTCGGCGCGCTCGGCGCGAGCCACCACCTGTGCCCGGTCGGCTGCTGCCCGGCCAGGACCCCGCAGCCCGCCGCCGCGGGCGCCGACAGCCCGTACGCGTGAGGAGCACCGTGACCGACCGACCCGAGCGTCCGGACGGCCTGAAGGCCGAGCTGCTGGAGATCGCCCTGGACGCCGCCCGGCGCGCGGGGGACTTCCTGCGTGACGGGCGGCCCGCCGATCTCGGCGTCGCCGCCACCAAGTCCAGCGCGGTCGACGTCGTCACCGAGATGGACATCGCCTCCGAGAAGCTGATCACCGGCCTGCTGGCCGAGCGCAGGCCGCACGACGGCGTGCTCGGCGAGGAGGGCGCCAGCGTCGTCGGCACCAGCGGCGTCCAGTGGGTGATCGACCCCCTCGACGGCACCGTCAACTATCTCTACGGTCTGCCCAGTTGGGCCGTCTCCATCGCCGCCCGGGTGGACGACGAGACGGTCGTGGGCGTGGTCCACGCCCCGGTGCGCGGCGAGACCTTCCGGGCCGTCCTCGGCGAGGGCGCGTTCCTGAACGACCGTCCCGCGCGCGTGCGCCCCGCCCCGGAGCCGGAGCTGGCCCTCGTCGGCACCGGCTTCGGCTACCGCGCCGAGCGCCGGGCCAGGCAGGCCGACGTACTGCGCGAGCTGATCCCCCACGTCCGGGACATCCGGCGGGGCGGCTCGGCCGCGATCGACCTCTGCGACGTGGCCGTGGGCCGCCTGGACGCGTACTACGAGCGCGGCCTGAACCCCTGGGACTACGCGGCGGGCGACGTCATCGCCCGAGAGGCGGGCGCCCTGACCGGTGGCCGCCCCGGAGAGCCCCTCTCGACCGACCTGACCATCGCGGCCCCACCGGGCCTCTTCGAGACGCTCCAGAGCCGTCTGGACGCCTTGGGCGCCTGGCACGACTGAGGCCCGCACCAGAAGCAGAAAAAGCAGAACCCCGGCCTGGATCTGCCGGGGTTCTGCTGTCGTGCGCATGGGCCGTGGATCAGACGCTCTGCGCGCCGACCTCCACACCGTGGTCGGCGGCGAGGCGGCGCAGGTCGTCGAGTTCGCCCTGCTCCACCTCGACGAGGAAGTCGTCGCCCTCGTCGCGAGCCCTGGTCAGGTCGGACTCGGTCGCCCTTATGCGCTGCAGAAGTCCTGCGGTGAATGCGTCCATGCTGCGCCCCCTCGTCCTGGGTCGTGGGTCGATGGCACGGGGGTGTGCCGTTCAGAAGGGGCGATCACGTCTCCTGTGGATGCCCAGCGCCACCCTGGCCGGGCGGCGACGGTGCCGGACACCCACGCCCACTCTGCGGAAAAGCGGATCCGTGCCGCATGGTGGTGCGGCACAAGCAGAGCGTGATCGCGGGGTGTAAAGCCGTCCTCCCCCCGGTCTCTCGGACGGAAACCTCAACCGGACGAAAAAGTCCCGCATTCCCCGTCAGCGCCCCCGCCCTTCCCGCCCGGGGTCGTCTTACAGCCGACTTACGGCCGAAAAAGGCAGGATGGAGGTCAACACACCCACGAACACCCTGCCCGTGCGCGCCTGTGACGCGCTACGCGGGTGGACAGAGGAAGGACAAGCGACGTGCGCGTACTCGTCGTCGAGGACGAGCAGCTGCTCGCCGATGCGGTGGCCACCGGACTGCGCCGGGAGGCCATGGCCGTCGACGTCGTGTACGACGGCGCGGCCGCCCTGGAGCGCATCGGCGTCAACGACTACGACGTGGTCGTCCTCGACCGTGACCTCCCCCTCGTCCACGGCGACGACGTCTGCCGCAAGCTGGTCGAGCTCGGCCTGCCCACGCGCGTGCTGATGCTCACCGCGTCCGGCGACGTCAGCGACCGTGTCGAGGGCCTTGAGATCGGCGCCGACGACTATCTGCCCAAGCCCTTCGCGTTCAGTGAGCTCATCGCACGCGTGCGTGCCCTCGGCCGGCGGACGAGCATGCCGCTCCCGCCCGTCCTGGAGCGCGCCGGCATCAAGCTCGACCCGAACCGCCGCGAGGTCTTCCGCGACGGCAAGGAGGTCCAGCTCGCGCCGAAGGAGTTCGCGGTCCTGGAGGTGCTGATGCGCAGTGAGGGCGCCGTCGTGTCGGCCGAGCAGCTCCTGGAGAAGGCCTGGGACGAGAACACCGACCCGTTCACCAACGTCGTCCGGGTGACGGTCATGACACTGCGCCGCAAGCTCGGCGAACCGCCGGTCATCGTCACCGTGCCCGGTTCCGGCTACCGGATCTGATCCGCGATGGCCACCACCCCCGCGCCCCCGCTGGCGCCCCCGAAACCCACCTGGGACCCCAGGCGGCCCCAGAACCCGCTCCCGTGGCTGCGCCCGACCATCCGGATACGGCTCACGCTGCTGTACGGCGGCATGTTCCTGATCGCCGGGATCCTGCTGCTGTCGATCATCTACCTGCTGGCCGCCCAGGCCGTGAACACGGGAAACGCGCCGCTGTTCAAGATCGTCGGTGGCACGGACATCAGTGTCACCAGCGAGAAGTGCCCCGCGGTCGACGCCGGCTCGACCAATGTGCGGCTCTCGGACTTCAACGCCGCGATCTCCGCCTGCATCGACGCCCAGCGCCAGGTCGCCCTGGACACCCTGCTGAGCCGGTCGCTGCTGGCCCTGCTGGGGCTCGCCGTGATCGCGTTCGCCTTCGGGTACGCGATGGCGGGCCGGGTGCTCGCGCCGCTGGGCCGGATCACCCGCACCGCGCGCGCGGTGGCCGGCTCGGACCTGTCGCGCCGGATCGAGCTGGACGGTCCGGACGACGAGCTGAAGGAGCTCGCGGACACCTTCGACGAGATGCTGGAGCGGCTCCAACGGGCCTTCACGGCTCAGCAGCGGTTCGTCGGGAACGCCTCGCACGAGCTGAGAACACCCCTCGCGATCAACCGCACCCTCCTCGAAGTGCACCTCTCCGACCCGCACGCGCCGACCGAGCTGCAACAGCTGGGCAAGACGCTGCTGGCCACCAACGAGCGCAGCGAGCAGCTCGTCGAGGGTCTGCTGCTGCTCGCCCGCAGCGACAACCAGATCGTCGAGCGCAAGCCGGTGGACCTCGCCGAGGTCGCCTCCCAGGCGATCGACCAGGTGCGTTCCGAGGCGGACGCCAAGAAGGTGGAGATCCGCGGGGAGCGGGCTCCCGCGGTGGTCCAGGGCAACGGCGTCCTGCTGGAGCGGATCGCCCTGAACCTCGTCCAGAACGCCGTCCGGTACAACGTGCAGGGTGCGGGCGGCTGGGTGGAGGTCACCACGGAGCTCCAGCACGGACAGGCGTTGCTGGTGGTCACGAACACCGGGCCCGTGGTCCCGGCGTACGAGATCGACAACCTTTTCGAGCCTTTCCGGCGGCTGCGTACGGAGCGCACGGGCAGCGACAAGGGGGTGGGCCTCGGCCTGTCGATCGTCCGCTCCGTGGCCCGCGCGCACGGCGGCCACATCGCCGCCCGGCCACGTGAGGGAGGCGGGCTCGTGATGCGTGTGACCCTGCCGGTCTGAGAAAATGACCCCCGGTTCCGGGACGTGTTCGCTTTGCGCGGAATTTCCTGGGTACCTGATCGAAACGGTCGTGCACGACCGATGTGTGATCGATCACAGGGGCGAATTTCCAGCCATCTACCGAGCGTGATCATGTGGCCGTCGTAAAGCCGGGAAAATCCGGGTTTTCGGGGGTTGAGATCACGGGAAGTACATGCTGAAGCGCCTTTGAAATACAGCCTCAGGACCGTGTACGGTCCCGTTCGCCATCCAAGCCGATCACTCTTGAGGAGTCCGGTTGGGTGTCGATTGAGTAACAGACCTTGATGTGAGGCAAAATCTCCGCCTCAGGTCGGGCACAAGTCCGGCCTCTCACGCGTTACGTGCGCTGGAGACACCGCAGACACCCAGAGGGGGAGAGCGCGACATGGCAACGGATTACGACACCCCACGCAAGACCGACGACGACGTCGACTCGGACAGCCTGGAAGAGCTCAAGGCTCGCCGGAACGACAAGTCGACGTCCGCCGTGGATGTAGACGAGTTCGAGGCCGCGGAAGGCCTGGAACTGCCCGGGGCCGACCTCTCGAACGAGGAGCTGGCCGTCCGGGTGCTGCCCAAGCAGCAGGACGAGTTCACCTGCATGAGCTGCTTCCTGGTGCACCACCGCAGCCAGCTGGCCCGCGAGAAGAACGGTCAGCCGATCTGCCGCGACTGCGACTGAGGCAGGGTCGGCCGTGACTGGCTCGACCCCTCCTTGGAAGCGCCGCTCCCGCAAGGGGGCGGACCAGGAGCCGTACGACGGCTCCGACGGCGTGCGTGACGACGAGCGGGGCTCCTCCGAACAGGGAGCGGCCTCGCTCGAACGTGCGTCCGGCGCGGCGTCGGGGAACCCCACGGACGAGCAGGGACGCCTGCCCGTCCCGGTGGAGAATCCGGCGCCGGTCGCCAGACGGCGCACGGCCACCGTCGCCGCCGTCCGGGACGGAGTGAGACAGGGCCTCAAGGTCGGGGCCCGCAAGAGCGGTGACCGGGCCCGAGCGGGGCTCGCGTACATCACCGACCGTGTCATCGAGATCGCCCCGCGGATCCCCGTACGCGATCTCGCGACCCTGCGTGCCCAGTTCCCGCAACTGGGACCCGAGCAGATCGCCGACAAACTCGTCGCGGGGGCGGCCAACGCGTCCTCCACGGTGGGGGCGGGTGTCGGGGCCGTGGCGATGCTGCCGGCGCCGCCCGCCATGCCCGCGGAACTGGCCGCCGAGATCACCGGCGTCGCCGCGATCGAGCTGAAGCTCATCGCCGAGCTGCACGAGGTGTACGGGGTGCGACCGCCCGGGAACCTGCGGCAGCGCAGCACCGCCTATCTGGACTCCTGGTCCGGGGAGCGCGGTATCGATGTGACCAAGCCGTCGACGATCAACTCGGCGCTCGGTGGACAGATGAAGCGGCAGCTGCGGCAGCAGATCATGAAGCGGATGGTGCGGAACCTGCCGAACCTGATGCCGTTCCTCGTCGGTGCCGCGGTCGGGGCGGTCATGAACCGCCGGGACACCAAGCACCTCGCCGAGCGGATCCGTAAGGACCTGCGGCGCACGCAGGTGCCGTGGGAGGCGTTGCCGGAGCTGCCGCCGCTGGAGAAGCCGGTGGATCCCCTGACGGTGGGGGAGCTGCCCGAGGAGCTCGGTGGGGGCTGATGCCCGTGGGGCTGCCGGTCCGCCGGCCGGGCGCGGGTGAGTGCTGATCGAGCGCGCCCGGGTCCGGCACCTCCGGAAGCCGCCGTCATGCCTTATCGCCGTTCCCGGCCGGGGGGAGGGCTGGGTGG
>NZ_JARGEE010000599.1:0-4300 GCF_033794485.1 Streptomyces sp. MB09-02B | reverse complement strand
GTGCAGCCCGACCCACTTGATGGAGTCGAAGCCGATGCCGTCCCAGGTGGTGAAGGCCAGCAGGATCGACGCCAGGGCCGTCACCCAGACGAGGGCGACGTGCAGGATCGTCGGCAGACCCGCCATCAGGCCCAGCGTGAGCCTGTCCCGGCGGGTGAGCAGCCGCCGGTGGCCCAAGGGCGCCCGCCGCCGCTTGGCCTGACCCTTGGTCACATTCTCCGGGTTGCCCGGGGGCGGCCCTGCGGCCGTCCCCGGGGTGCTGGTGGTGCCGGTCCCGGTACCGGTGTTCGTGGTGACGGTCATGCGGATGCGAAGATCGTCTTCTTCTGGCGCTCGATCGACGCCAGCAGGCTGTCGACGCCCTTGGGGTCGCGGATGAACTTCTGCAGCGCCGGCTGCATCACCGTGGAGGTGAAGTCCGGGCGGCTGTCGCGGTCCATGAACTGGGTGAGGTGCTTGGCGCCGGCGATCGTCGCGTACGCCTTCTTCTGCAGCGCGGTGTACGAGGAGGTGTCGGCCTTGTTGGAGGCCGCGACCAGGCTCGGGTCGGACTTCAGGTAGATCTGCTCGGCCTCCGGGGTGCCCAGGAACTCCAGGAGCTTGGCCGCGCCGGCCTTGTTCTTCGGGGCCTTGGAGAGCATGAAGCCGTCGGTGGGTGCCTCGACGGTGTCCTGTCCATGCGCGGAGTCGATCTCCGGGAAGGGGAAGAAGTCGAGGTCGTCCAGGTCGGCCTGGTTCGTGAACTGCTGTGCCACGAAACTGCCGAACAGGTACATGCCCGCCTTCTTCGAAATCAGCGTCTGCGCCGCGTCCTGCCACGTGCGGCCGACAGCGCCCTCCTGGTGGTAGGGGAGGATCTCGGCCCAGTGGTCGAAGACGGTGCGGACCTTGGCATCCGTCCAGGACGCCTTGCCGGCCATCAGCTCGACGTGGAAGTCGTAGCCGTTGGCGCGGAAGTTGAGCTGGTCGAAGGTGCCGAGCGCGGGCCAGGCGTCCTTGTCGCCGAAGGCGAACGGGACCAGTCCGTCCTTCTTCATCTGCTTGCACAGCGCGACGAGTTGGTCCCACGTGGTGGGGACGTCGTAGCCGTACTTCTGGAAGACGCTCTTGCGGTAGAAGACACCCCAGAGGGAAGTGGAGATCGGAACGAAGTAGTACTTGCCGTCCTGGCCCTTGCTGAGCGCCTGCATCGCCTCGGGGAAGTTGCCGCCGATCTTCTGCCACACGTCGTCGATCGGGGTGGCGAGACCCTTGGCCGCGAAGAACTGCATGCGGTAGCCGGCGAACCAGTGGAACACGTCGTCCGGGGTGCCCTGGAGGTAGGAGTTGATCTGCTCCTGGAACGTGTTGTGGTCCTTGGTGTTCACGTCGACCGTGATCCCGGACTGCTTCGTGAACGCCGCGTAGATCTCGGCGAACGCCTTCTTCGGCACCGCGTCCGACGCGTTCGACCCGACGCTGACGGTCTTCGGATCGGCAGCCGTACCACTGCCCCCGCACGCGCTGAGCAACGGTACGCCGGCGCCGAGGACGGCTGCGCCACCGATACCGCGCAGGACGGTACGACGGCTGGTAACGGGCATGGGCCGACCGAGGGAGGAAGGGTGCATTTCGGCTCCTGAACAGGGCGGCCATGCCCGGGCGGCACGTCGGCCCAAGGGATGTGACGGGGAAGTGGTCGTTCACACGACCAGGGAAGTAAACACGATCGAACAAATCCGACCGGCGGTTGCGAGGAAGACTGGACGCTCCGGGGAGTCACTGTCAAGCCCCTCTGGCCCGGGCTCGGGGTCGGCCGTGCAGGTCGGTAGAGCGGCCGATCTACCGTCGGACGGGTGCGGCGACCTCTTTCGGTGAGCGGGCCCGAGAGTGTGGTTCTGCCGCTTGACCAGCACATATGCCCGCCAGAGGCGCCCTCCTCGCGGCAGCTGCGACACCCTTCGCCGACCGGCAGCCCTCCATTGCACCCGCTGCCGCTCATCGGAATCGATACTGCGGGAACCCTTGACGTAGGGCTGTCGGCTACGTAGACATGACCACGCGGTCAGACCGCGTGGTCATACACTTGACCTCCTTCGATGCAGACGCACGGCCGTCGGGAGACTTCATGGCAGCAGTGGTGGGACGAAGCGAGGGCTCCACTGTGCCGCGCAGCGCGGATGTGGCCCACCTGGCCGGGGTGTCGCGCAAGACGGTGTCCCGGGTCCTCAACAACGAGCCCTATGTCTCCGAAGAGGCCCGCACAAAGGTCCTCGCAGCCGCCGGGGAACTCGGCTACCGGCTGAACCAGGCGGCCAGGGCACTGGCCTCCGGGCGTACCGGCTCGATCGGCGTGGTCGCCCTGGGCACCGCCGGGTACGGGACCGCTTCACTGCTCGTGCACATCGAGCGGGCCGTGCGCGACGCGGGTTACGCGCTCCGTGTGGTCAACACGCCGGATGGCGACCCCGCGGGTATCGCGGGGGCGGTGGAGTCCCTGCTCGAACAAGGGGTGGACGGCGTCGTTGTCTCCGAACCCGTCGTGGAGGGCGACGTCGGCGTCCGCGTCGACGTCCCCGTCCTCTTCATGGGGGCACCGCCCGCGTTCACCGCCAGCCGCACCGTGACCGTGGGTGTGGGCGCACACGAGTTGGCGCGGGCGGCCACCGAGCATCTCCTGGACCTGGGGCACCCGACCGTTCATCATCTCGCCGGCCCGCGGCGCTGGTACGCCGCCAAGGACCGCATCGACGGGTGGCGGGCGGCGCTGGCGGCGCGGGGCGCGCACGAGCCGCCGCTGCTCAACGGTGACTGGTCGGCGGCCTCCGGCCATGCTGTGGGCCGGGCGCTGGCCTCGGACCGTTCCGTGACCGCTGTCTTAGCGGCGGGCGACGAGATGGCCATCGGCCTCATCCACGCCCTGCGGGAAGCCGGGCGCCGGGTGCCGGAGGACATCAGTGTCGTCGGCTTCGACGGCAACCCGGTCTTCGCCTTCGTCTCCCCTCCTCTGACCACCGTGCGCCAGCCCTTCGAGGCTGTGGCTCGAGAGGGCATCCGTCTTCTCGTGCACGCGATCGAGCAGCCCGACACCGACCTGCCGCAGGCGAGCGACCCACCGGTCGAACTCGTCGTACGCGGCTCGACCGCGCCTCCGCCGTCCCACCCCGACACAGCGGGTCGGCGCACCGACTGACACGGCCCCGGCAGCAACAGGGAGGACACCCGTACGCCGGGGACCACTCACACCAGCTGTCCCACCGAGAGGCCGACCGGCCCGATCCCCGGGCCGTCGATCCCGGGCAGGCCGTCGCGACGCCATCGTGTGCCTGGTGCCTGGTGCCTGGTGCCTGGTGCCTGGTGCCTGGTGCCGTGTGCCGTGTGCCGTGTGCCGTGTGCCGTGCGCCGTGCCTGTACGCGGTCGCGGTCGCGGTGGACGCGCCTTCGGGCTCGCCGCTTCTACCCGGATCCTTCCGGGGCGGCGGGCACCACTCATCCCATCCCATCCCATCCCATCCCTATGTCTGAGAGCCGCACATGTCCTCTGCACTGTCGGGCGCCAGACCCGGCGCCGCTTCGCGCTCCGTCCCCGCCACTCTCCTGTTCCTGCTGCTGGCCCTGGCCGTCGCGGCAGCGACGCTCGTCCTGCCGGCCGCGGGCAGGGCGGATGCCCTCTCCCGCCCTTCCGGGACCCTGTACACCCCGCCGTCCGACGCGCTCTCGCCCGGCAGCTACTACCCGCGGGCGATGCGTCTGCAGCACAACGGCTCGGCCAACGGCACCCTGCTCGCCACGTTCGAGCAGTACCGCGTGGACATGCCCGTCTTCCCGATCTACCGCTCCACCGACAACGGCGCCTCCTGGACGAAGATCTCCGAGGTCGCCGACACCCAGAACGGCTGGGGCATGCGCTGGCAGCCCGAGCTGTTCGAACTGCCCAAGGCCATGGGCGGATTCCCCGCCGGCACCATCCTCGCCGCCGGCGACTCGGTGCCCTACGACCGGGGCGGCAGCAAGATCGACCTGTACGCCAGCACCGACCGCGGCCAGAGCTGGACCTTCGTCACCAACATCGCGACCGGCGGCAAGGCCACGGACACGAACGGCAACACGCCCGTGTGGGAGCCGTTCTTCCTGGTCTCCGGCGACAAGCTCATCGTCTACTACTCCGACCAGCGCGACCCCGACCACGGACAGAAGATCGTCCACCAGGTCTCCACCGACATCCGCAACTGGGGCCCGGTCGTGGACGACGTGGCGATGCCCACCTACAGCCAGCGCCCCGGCATGCCGACCGTCGCGAAGATGCCCAACGGCAAATACA